>NZ_JAZGQE010000338.1:0-1897 GCF_048593885.1 Yersinia sp. 1252 StPb PI
ATCTGTAAAGAGTCTTTTATCAAGTATGTGCGAGCAAACTCATCGTTATCATGGCGAGAGGTGAAAGTTAGAAATTAATAAAAATTACTGTTCCCATAGAGAGCTCAGTCTATCGCTATGTTGAGCTCTCTCATCCCCTAAAGAGATAGAGGTAGGTTATGCAAGATAAAACAAATAATACCACGTCAATTAAAGTGAATAAAAATCACGCGGAGCAACGCGCACAGCAATTACGTAGTGATCCTGTGCTAAATGGAATCAAAAAAATGCATATCTTCGAAGAGGCAGCCCCTCGGCGGAACTCAGGTACAGCACTGGCCGACAATGCTATTCCAGAAAGAACAGATAAATATGTCGATCCGGCATCGATTCAATCCATATTCTCCCCAGTCCGCTATTTGTGTGAGCTATACAACGTTGCGCAAGAGCTACACAGCGAAGAGAACTCACTGCATATTGATAAACGTCGCCCGGATCTGAATAGTCTGGAATTGAGCGAAACCATGATGCAGCAAGAAGTTTCCACACTGGATATTTTGCTGGAAACATTGCAGAAAAAGATCACTTTATCAGACTTGTCGGCTCAGACAATTAACTCTGCCGATGATTCATTCACCCTGCCTTATGATGATAATCTCACTATCATCAATGCGGTACTGGAGAGTCAATCAACCAACTTGCGCAATATTGCAGCTCTGTTGGCAGACAATGCTGATATACAAGCATTAGAACTGACCCCAGCGTTGGTACAGGAACAATTAGGGCTAAATCCAGTCAGTTATGAGTTGGTTAAAACCGAGCGGACACAAGAGGCCAACCGTCAACGTTTGGCCCATGCGACTAAACTCAGTGTCGATCAGCTCAATACGTTAGTATCCAGTATTCAAGATGGCGGTGTAAACGAAGAACAGATTCTGCCAGTACTATCTGAGTATCTGCGGCTTAATCGCCAATATGGTCTGTCGGCTGATAAGTTTACCATGATGGTTGGCAAACAAGAGATGACTGATGATGATCAGAAAGAGCCTCGCATGGCGACTATCGCATCTCTGTTTGGCCTGAGCGCCGCACAAGCGGAAATGTTGCTCACCTTATGCGGGAAACCTGAAGCATGCCAGAACATGGCTGAAAAGAATGCATCTCAGGTTCTGGTTACCGTCAATCTACTGGAAAATATTGTGCAATGGATGAGTGAGCAAAAACTGGATCTTGCCGCCCTCAACGCCATGTTAACCACCCAATACAGCAAAACCGCCACACCGGAGCTGTTTAATTTCCTCTCCAATATCTACCATTCGGTGGATGAATCAGCTGATGCTACCTTATTAAAACAGAATCTGTATCGCAGTCTGGCTGCCGGTTTCCATTTGAAAACAGAAGTGGTCGCCGGTTTAGTCAGTTGGCTGGAAAGCAATGATAGTGAATTTACTGCCCAAAAATTCAATCAGGCTGTTATTGAGATCTTTAGCAACCGCCCAACAGTGGAAAAACTGGAACATCATCCACTGTTGGTGACTCAATGCCAAAAACTGAGCCAGTACGTGCTGATCGCTCAATGGGCTGGATTGACTCAACAAGATCTTGCATTACTGTTGCAACCAAAATTGTTCAATGGCGGTGAACAACCATTACGCATTAGCCTATCATCATTGCGTTTACTGGCTGAATTTAAAGCCTGGCAACAGCAGGTAACAGTGCCAGTCTCTGAGGCATTACGTTATTTCTCATTATTCAGCTCTCACACTGATGTGGATCAGTTACAGATAGAACAAAAGGGATTAGAAAAGCAATTAGCAGAAGAAAATAGCAAACTAAAACCCATCGATGATCAACGGAAAAAAATATCAGGAGAGCTTGAATTATCAAATGAACTATTACATAACTTGAATTTAGAAAT
>NZ_JAZGQE010000339.1:0-1897 GCF_048593885.1 Yersinia sp. 1252 StPb PI
AAACCTTGGTTTGGGCGACGTCGCACATCATCCGCACCTTACGGGTATTGTTGGCACATCTAGAAATGCAAAAATGAGTATTCCAGTAACTCTTGCCACGGCGACTTTCACAGCAGATGAGTTGATTGTTCAAACTGCGCTGGGAGGACTGCAATATAAACTGAGCAGTTTCAGTAAGACGATTAACCTTGCAACAACAGGTGCGGGCGGGATGGATATCGGCACTGTTCCTGTAACTGGATTCGTTGCACTGTATGCGATTTATAACCCAACAACTCAAGTATCTGCACTTCTGGCAGTTAATACCACATCAGTATTGGCCCCTGAAATTTGCAGCGGGGTAATGCCAACTGGTTACACTGCATCAGCACTTGTCAGTGTGTGGCGTATTGTTGCAAGTAAATTCATACCCGGTGAGCAAGTCAATCGCTCAATATCGATTCAATCTACAACGGCGTTCACTATTACTTCCAGTACACCGGCAACAACCATTGCGTCTATATCGTCAATAGTTCCACCGAATACGAAAAGAATATCAGGGATTGTAAACATTCTTATTGCTACCGCCGGAGGTGGTAACTATACAGAGTTTAATCTATTCAGTAGCGCCAGCAGTGTTGGTCGTCAATCTGCGAGATACGGCGCTCCCTCGATTGGTGACATGAATTGTAATTACTCCATCGATGTAAATGGTCAGAATGTTTATTATTCAACACTTAGCGCCAGCGGTTCATTAACAGCAAGCGCTTACATTTCAAAATATGAATTTTAGGGGTCGTGATGATTTACGTAAACTTTAGAGATGAGACAAAAGCGGAAATTGTCGCTTCATTTGCTAGCCCACAATCTCCAGAGGTTTATAAATTTCTTGGTGAAGTAGAAGAAAGCGATCCGCGATACATGGATTATTTATCAAAGTTTGAGATGCAAACAACAAAGTAATAAAAGCTGAGTGTTGTTAATGCCTCTGCCGTGCCAGATGTTGAGTGGCCTTTAGCACCAGAGTAATTAGTAATTACCGGGCTGTATGCCCGGTTAATTAACTATTCCGGCATTGACGGCCACTCAATATTCGGTGCTTTTGATGTATCAATTCGCATCAATAACACTCGGTATTTCTTCCACGCTGCAAGCTCTGCTGCCTCGTTACCTTCGGCGTAATTACCATCAACAGCATCTTGTCGCCAGCTAATTTCTGAGTCAGCAATCGCTTTTAAATGGCTCTTTTTAGCATTAGCATTAGCGACTAACTCATCATGAGTAAGAGGGGGTAAATCTACCCACTCAGGACGTCCATCAATGACGCCTAGCATTTCCCCATTTGGCGGTGTCTGTCTCCAGAACATCGCGGCTTCCTCGTCTGTCGCCAAAACTGCATCAACGGGCCACGAATCCTCGGTGTAAGTTCCATCTTCTTTCCATGCAGCAGGAATAAATGATTTTAATGATGGTGAAAAATAAGCAGTTGTCATTTTAGTTTCCTATTGCGAATACAAATGCTGAAAAGGCACCCGCTACGCCATTGGCGCGTAAGTGAAAATTGGTCAGAGTTTTCGGTGTGGGGTCTGAAATGTTGTTAAACGAGATAGTCGGAAAATCCGTACCCGCAACGCCAAAACGGTGAAATATCCCCCACGTACCCAAGCGCGCATTTGGAAACGGCGTCGGGTAAATCCATGGGGCATCGCCGCTGGCCCCTGACGTTACCAGCCCCCACTGCACAATTAGCCCACCTGGCACATCAGGGATTCGAATATAGTCATTCGCTGTGAACGTCCGTTTGTTAAATAAACTCATGACCGCCGCGACAGTTGGCAGTAAATTTGTTGCGGTACCGGCTGCCATTTGCGCGTTAGTCGCAACCCCTTGTTTTGCTGCGTCGCCTAAACCAAGGTTT
>NZ_JAZGQE010000033.1:0-36381 GCF_048593885.1 Yersinia sp. 1252 StPb PI
TACCCAAGTTACTTTGAGATGCAGGTAGACGGCAACCGAGCAGATCCCCTGGAGCTTAGATAACTAAGTGACTGGGGTGAGCAAGGGCTGCCAACCCCCCTGTATCTTGAAGGGCGACCGGTATATGAGTTTTTACTGATCTACAAGCGGGGCAAATCATACCTGAAGCAACCTTAACACGACCCACACTTTAATAGAATTAAGAATCTTTATCATTTGAGGCCGCAGCGTAATCTGTGACGCCTCACTATTATTCGCAATTGCTTTTCAGTCATTACATTAAAAGTTGAATGTAAATCACAAAAACTCACTATGCCTGTGCTAGGATCCGCCGCCTTAGTGCTGAAAACCGGTTTGACCTCCTTTTAGCCCTATGTCCGTTTTTAGCCATTATCTGTCTTTAACTCTCTTATTTATTTGATACTGACGCACAGGCCTATTTATGAATAACAGCAATCGCATTCGGCTCACTTGGATCAGTTACTTCTCTTACGCCCTTACTGGTGCGTTAGTTATTGTCACCGGGATGGTGATGGGGAATATCGCAGAGTATTTCAATCTGCCTATTGCCAGTATGAGTAACACATTTACTTTCCTTAACGCGGGTATTTTAATCTCCATCTTCCTCAATGCCTGGTTAATGGAAATCATTCCATTAAAACGCCAGTTGGTATTTGGCTTTATTCTGATGTTGATTGCTATCGCCGGATTGATGGTTGGCCATAATCTAATGGTCTTCTCAATCAGCATGTTCATCCTCGGGGTGGTCAGCGGGATAACCATGTCGATTGGTACTTTCCTGATAACCCATATGTACGAGGGGCGTCAGCGCGGTTCACGCCTGCTGTTTACCGATTCGTTCTTCAGTATGGCGGGGATGATTTTCCCTGTCGCCGCCGCAATGCTGCTGGCACGCCATATCGAATGGTACTGGGTGTACGCTTGTATCGGCCTGCTGTATGTCGGTATTTTTGTGCTAACACTGTGCTCTGATTTCCCAGTTCTGGGCCACAAAGCCGCTGATCAAAGCAAACCGGTTGCGAAAGAGAAATGGGGGGTTGGCGTGCTGTTCCTGTCGATTGCCGCATTGTGCTATATCCTTGGCCAACTTGGTTTTATCCAGTGGGTACCGGAATACGCCACCAAAACTTTCAATATGGATATCAGTCAGGCTGGCCAACTGGTCAGTAACTTCTGGATCTCTTATATGATTGGGATGTGGGTGTTCAGCTTTATCCTGCGCTTCTTTGACCTACAACGCATCGTAACTGTACTGGCGGCACTGGCAACACTGGCGATGTATCTGTTTGTCAGCACCGATAACCCACAATACCTGAGCTACTACATTCTGGCGTTGGGTTTTGTTTCCAGTGCAATTTACACCACACTGATTACTCTGGGTTCATTGCAAACCAAAGTCTCTTCGCCAAAACTGGTTAACTTCATCCTGACCTGCGGTACTGTCGGTACCATGCTGACCTTCGTGGTGACTGGCCCGATTGTCGCCAACAGTGGTGTTCATGCCGCGCTGGCAACAGCAAACGGCCTGTACCTGGCAGTGTTTGTGATGTGTCTGATTCTGGGCTTCTTCACCAAACACCGCAGCCACGGCCATGTGACTGACTGATTTATCGGTTTTACTGCCCTGCCGCCATCACGGTTGCAGGGCAGCGCCTATTTAAAATTCACTACCTCTTCCTGCCCCAGATATATGCGGCTTTCGGCTGGCTGGGTCTTGGCAATCACCATCCCATGACGAATGGAATAGTGCACTGGCACCTGTCGCCGCACGGCATCGAACCCATTTTCTGCGGGCAGAATAATCAGGTTAGCGCTATTACCTGGCTGCAAGCCATAATCAGATAAATGCATTGTTCTGGCGCTGTGGGTGGTTATCAGATTCAACCCATCGTTAATTTGGCTATACCCCATCAACTGACAAATATGTAGCCCCATATGCAGGACTTGCAGCATATTGGCAGTGCCTAGCGGGTACCACGGGTCGAATACATCGTCATGGCCGAAGCAGACATTAATTTCTGCCGCCAGCATCTCTTTAACCCGCGTAATACCACGCCGTTTCGGATAAGTATCAAAACGCCCTTGCAAATGAATATTCACTAATGGATTGGCGACAAAGTTGATACCGGACATTTTCAACAGACGAAATAGCCGGGAAGCATAAGCCCCATTATAGGAGTGCATTGCTGTGGTGTGGCTGGCGGTAACGCGCGCCCCCATATTTTCCCGGTGCGCCAAGGCCGCCACTGTTTCAACAAAACGTGACTGCTCATCATCAATTTCATCACAATGCACATCTACCAGCCGCTGATATTTCTGTGCCAAGGCGAAGGCGATATGCAGAGATTCAACGCCATATTCGCGAGTGAATTCAAAATGTGGGATGGCCCCAACTACATCAGCTCCCAGTCGCAGCGCCTCTTCTAACAGCGCGGCACCGTCGGGATAAGAGAGAATCCCTTCTTGTGGGAAAGCGACAATCTGCATATCCACCCACGGGCTGACTTCTTCTTTTACCTCTAACATCGCACTGAGTGCCGTCAGACTAGGATCGGAAACATCCACATGGGTACGGACATGCTGAATACCATTGGCGATTTGCCACTTCAACGTCTGCCATGCCCGCTGTTTAACATCCTCGCGCGAGAGCAAGGCTTTGCGCTCTGCCCAGCGCTCAATCCCCTCAAACAGAGTACCTGACTGATTCCAGCTCGGTTGCCCGGCCGTTTGGGTGGTATCCAGATGGATATGTGGCTCAATAAAAGGCGGCAATGCCAACCCACCTTGCGCATCCAGCACCCCGGCGCCAACCGTCTGCTGTTCCGGCTGCGGGCTAATAGCACTGATTTTGCCCTCCGCGATAGTTATCTGCCAAAAGCCCGCTTGCCCGGCAAGCCGCACATTATTGATAGTGGTGAGTAAGTGATTTGGTAAGGATTGCGTTGTCATCGATGCCTCCATGATCCCTTTTATATTCTGGTCATAACTAAAAGCTATTTGCTTTAGCTTACCCGACCAACAGTATGCTGCCCGATTTTCTTTTCAGTCATTTAAAATCTAAAACTGAAACCTTTCAGCTAAAGATGAATGAAATCCGCAACTTATCAAAAATCGTTAAAAATCATTCATCTACCACCTTAGAGGTATATGGAAAGCAAATTGATTTACATCAAGAAGTGCGGTGTGGGGAGGATTACTGTAAGCGTAGAAAATTAAAAATTGAGGCAAAAATGAGCAAAGTCAAACTTGCCATCATCGGCAACGGTATGGTCGGCCACCGCTTTATCGAAGACTTATTAGATAAAGCAGATAAAGACCAATTTGAGATAACCGTATTTTGCGAAGAACCGCGCATCGCTTATGACCGGGTACATCTTTCTTCTTACTTCTCCCACCACACTGCGGAAGAGTTATCACTGGTTCGTGAAGGCTTTTATGAAAAGCACGGTGTAAAAGTGCTGGTTGGCGAACGTGCCATCACTATTAATCGCACCGAGAAAGTGATCCATTCCAACAGTGGCCGTACGCTGTATTACGACAAGCTGATTATGGCGACCGGTTCTTACCCGTGGATCCCGCCGATTAAAGGCAGTGAAGGGCAAGATTGCTTTGTCTATCGCACCATTGAAGATCTGAATGCGATTGAGTCTTGTACTCGCCGTAGCAAACGTGGTGCGGTTATCGGCGGCGGGCTGTTAGGGTTGGAAGCCGCTGGTGCCCTAAAAAGCCTTGGCGTTGAAACCCATGTCATTGAGTTTGCACCGGTATTAATGGCCGAACAGCTTGATCCTATGGGTGGCGACCAGTTGCGCCAGAAGATTGAGCGTATGGGGGTCAGAGTCCATACAGGTAAAAATACCCAAGAAATTATTCATTCAGGCCAAAACAGCCGCAAAACCATGCTGTTTGCCGATGGTAGCCAGTTAGAAGTAGATTTTATCGTCTTCTCCACCGGTATCCGCCCACAAGACAAACTGGCACACCAATGCGGTTTAGCCACCGCGCGCCGTGGCGGTATTGCTATCAATGATTATTGCCAAACCTCCGACCCTGATGTGTACGCCATTGGCGAATGTGCCTCATGGCAAGAGCGCACCTTTGGATTGGTCGCGCCGGGCTATAAAATGGCGCAGGTCACCGCAGACCGTCTACTTGGCCGCGAAAACGCCTTCCACGGTGCTGACATGAGCGCCAAACTGAAACTACTGGGCGTGGATGTCGGTGGGATTGGTGATGCTCATGGCCGCACTGAGGGTGCTCGTAGCTACGTTTATCTGGATGAAAATAAAGAAATTTATAAACGTCTGGTGGTTAGCGCAGATAACAAAACCCTGTTAGGGGCGGTGCTGGTGGGTGATACCACCGATTATGGCAACTTGCTGCAACTGGCACTGAACAACATCGAATTACCAGAAAACCCGGACAGTCTGATCCTACCAGCCCATGCGGGCAGCAAACCGGCAATGGGCGTGGACTCGCTACCGGACAGCGCGCAAATCTGTTCCTGTTTTGATGTGACTAAAGGCGACATAATTCAGGCTATCGGCCAGGGTTGCCACACCGTTGCCGCACTGAAATCTGCCACTAAAGCCGGTACCGGTTGTGGCGGTTGCATTCCGCTGGTCACCCAGGTGTTGAATGCCGAACTGAGTAAGCAAGGCATTGAGGTTAACCATCATTTGTGTGAACACTTTGCCTATTCGCGCCAAGAGTTATATCACCTGATTCGGGTTGAAGGGATTAAGTCCTTCGATGCCTTGCTGGAGAAATACGGTAAAGGTTACGGTTGTGAAGTATGTAAACCAACCGTAGGGTCACTGCTGGCATCGTGCTGGAATGAGTATATCTTAGAGCCGCAACACACGCCGTTGCAGGATACCAATGACAACTTCCTCGGCAATATTCAGAAAGATGGTACCTATTCGGTTATCCCTCGCTCACCGGGCGGGGAAATCACACCGGATGGCCTGTTAGCCATTGGCCGTATCGCCAAACACTATAATTTGTATACCAAACTGACCGGCTCTCAGCGGGTGGGGATGTTTGGCGCGCAAAAAGATGACCTGCCCGCTATCTGGGCGCAACTCATTGAAGCCGGTTTTGAAACCGGACACGCCTATGCCAAAGCCCTACGTATGGCAAAAACCTGCGTTGGCAGTACCTGGTGCCGCTTTGGTGTCGGCGACAGCGTCGGCTTTGGTGTGGCGCTGGAGCATCGTTACAAAGGCATTCGCACACCGCATAAAATGAAGTTTGGGGTCTCCGGCTGTACCCGTGAATGTTCGGAAGCTCAGGGTAAAGATGTCGGAATTATCGCCACCGAAAATGGTTGGAACCTGTATGTCTGTGGTAACGGCGGTATGAAGCCACGTCATGCTGACCTGCTGGCAGCGGATCTGGATGAAGAAACCCTGATGCGCTACCTCGACCGTTTCATGATGTTTTACATCCGCACCGCCGATAAGCTGCAACGCACCTCCGTCTGGCTGGAAAGTCTGGAAGGCGGCATTAATTATCTGCGCGCCGTGATCCTCGACGACAAGTTAGCTATTAACGACCAGTTGGAAGCCGATATTGCCCGCCTACGCGACAAAGTGACCTGTGAATGGAAAGTGACGGTTGAGAACCCTGCGGCACAGGTTCGTTTTGCCCACTTCATTAACAGCCCGCTACGCGACCCGAATGTACAAGTGGTACCTGAACGTGAACAACATCGCCCAGCGCGCCCAGATGAGCGTATCCCAGTCCGGGTGTTGGAATTGGAGGATAACGTATGAGCCAGTGGATTCCACTTTGTCCATTAACCGATATTTTACCCGGTAGCGGCGTATGCGGCCTGATCGGTGAGCAGCATGTCGCGGTTTTCCGCCCTTACGCTGACGAACAACTCTTTGCCATTAGCAATATCGATCCCTTCGCGCAAGCCAGTGTGCTGTCGCGCGGGTTGATTGCTGAACATCAAGGTGATCTATGGGTGGCCAGTCCGCTGAAAAAGCAACACTTCCGCCTGCATGATGGTTTCTGTCTGGAAGATGAAAGTCGCTCAGTTGCCCATTATGACGTGCGAGTTCGCGACGGCATGGTGCAAGTCAAAGCGTGATAAATAACAGTTATCCGGTCAGTGCCAGATAACCATAAAATAACTCTTGATCACAGGTATGAGTATGTATACAGATACGATCAACAAATGCGCCGCCAACGCGGCGCGCATCGTCAAGTTATCAAAAGAAAGTCCGCTGGGTTTCTGGATTGGCTCAGCAATGGCTGGTGCCTACGTCGGCCTTGGCATTATTCTGATTTTCACACTGGGTAACCTGATCGATCCTGCTTACCGCCCACTGGTAATGGGAGCCACCTTCGGCCTGGCACTGACTTTGGTCATTATTGCGGGTTCCGAGTTGTTCACCGGACACACCATGTTCCTGACTTTCGGTGTGAAGGCCGGCACCATCAAATCCAGCCAGATGTGGGCAGTATTGCCACAAACCTGGCTGGGAAATCTACTGGGTTCCGTTTTTGTGGCTCTGCTCTATTACTACGGTGGCGGTAACCTGCTGTCGGTAGATACCAGCCTGGTACACACTGCTGCATTAGCAAAAACCTCTGCGCCAGCTATGACCTTATTCTTCAAAGGTGTATTATGTAACTGGCTGGTTTGTCTGGCGATCTGGATGGCAATCCGTGTGGAGGGTGCCGCCAAATTTATCGCTATCTGGTGGTGTTTACTGGCCTTTATTGCCTCAGGCTATGAGCACTCTGTCGCCAACATGACACTGTTTGCCCTATCTTGGTTTGGCAATCATAGCGAGGCCTACACCTTAAGTGGCATCGGTCACAACCTGTTGTGGGTAACCCTGGGTAATACCTTGTCAGGCGCAGTCTTTATGGGCCTTGGCTACTGGTATGCCACACCACGGGAAAACCGCCCGCAACCTGCGGCAATTAACACGCCGCAAGCTGTGAAACAGTAACCTACTGAGAATATTGATTAAGGGGAAACGTGCCGTTGGAACCATTCGGTGTAAACCATCGAAGCGCCACGAGGTATGGTCGCCCCTTCAATCACTGAACTTATCAATAGCCACTTCCGCCCCTAGAATGAAGGATTGCCGATGGACTACTTCCCGATTTTCTGCCAACTGCAACATAAAGCCTGCCTGTTGGTCGGCGGTGGTGAAGTTGCCGAACGCAAGGCTCGCTTGCTGCTGGATGCGGGTGCAGTAATTACCGTCAATGCCTGTGAATTTACGCCACAGTTTCACTACTGGGCGGAACAGGGGCTGCTCACATTAGTCTGCGGCGAATTTGTACCGGATTTGTTGGCAGAGAAATGGCTGGTGATTGCAGCAACTGATCAGGTGGCAGTCAATGCCTTGGTCTATCAGAGTGCCAACCTACAGCGGGTGTTCTGTAATGTGGTGGATGACCCGAAACGCACCAGCTTTATCATGCCGTCCATCATTGACCGCTCGCCGATTATGATAGCGATATCTTCCGGCGGTAAAGCCCCTGTATTGGCGCGCTTGCTGCGCGAAAAACTCGAGGCAATGTTGCCACAGCATTTGGGGCAACTGGCACAATTGGCGGGCAATTTACGCCAGCGGGTGAAGCAACATTTTACCGCGATGGCCGATCGCCGCCGCTTTTGGGAAAAACTGCTTACTCACGACCGCCTGGCGCAATCATTGGCTAACGACGATCAGCGACAAATCGAACAACATATTGAGCATCTGTTCAATGCGCCGTTGAGTGATCGCGGTGAGGTGGTTCTGGTGGGTGCCGGGCCGGGAGATGCCGGTTTGCTGACGTTAAAAGGGTTACAGCAGATCCAACAAGCAGACGTGGTGGTGTATGACCGGCTGGTGTCTGATGAGGTGATGAATCTGGTACGGCGCGATGCCGAGCGGATTTTTGTCGGAAAAGAGTCCGGCTACCATTGTGTTCCGCAAGAAAGTATCAATCAGCTCCTATTGCAACAGGCACAGCAGGGTAAACGAGTGGTACGCTTGAAAGGCGGTGACCCGTTTATTTTTGGCCGTGGCGGCGAAGAGTTGGAAACACTGGCAGAAGCGGGGATTCCGTTCTCGGTAGTGCCGGGAATTACCGCAGCTTCCGGCTGCTCCGCCTATAGCGGGATACCCCTGACTCACCGTGACCATGCACAAAGTGTGCGTTTGATTACCGGTCATGCCAAAAAAGACGCTCAATTAGATTGGGCCAATCTGGCGGCAGAGAAACAAACACTGGTGTTCTATATGGGGTTATCCCAGGCGGGAGAAATTCAGCAGCAACTGATTCAACATGGGATGCCGGCTACCACGTCTGTGGCATTGGTGGAAAATGGCACCTCGCAGCATCAACGTGTAGTCAGCGGCGAACTGAGCCAATTGGGATTACTGTCCCAGCAGGTCAACAGCCCTAGCCTGATCATCGTCGGTAGCGTGGTCCGTTTACGTGAAAAACTAAATTGGTTCTCCAGTACTGATCACAGCAAAACAGCGGAACAGGTAGAAAAGGTGGGTTAGAAAGGAGGGATAGCGGACTTTTACTGCCCACCGGAGAGATTGACACATGGTAACGAATTAGTTACCGTGAAGTCATGCAGATAAAATACTACACTACATCAGACGGCGTGATACCACTGCAAAAATGGTTATCTAAAAACCGTTCGGCAATCAGTAAAGTGTTAGCTGTAGAAGAACGTTTAAAGCTCGATAATTTATCCTCAGTAAAATGGTTATCTGGTCGACCTGGTATCGGGGAATATCGGATTAATTGGGGAGCAGGTTTACGAATCTATTTAATGAAAGAAGGCGACGAGATCATCATCTTATTGTGCGCCGGTTTCAAAGATATGCAAAACAGTGACTTAGAAAAGGCGCAACGTTACCGTGCTGATTATTTAAAAAGAAGGGTTTAATTATGCCAGCAACAGACAGTAATAAAATGTGGGCTGATTTGCTCCATGATGACCCAGCAGCAAGTCAGGATATTTTAGCGGAAGTTCGCCAGCGTATTCTTGAGGGCGAAATAGAAGTCGCCAAAGGAATGCTAAGAACGCTGATTAAGGCGACGTGTGGTTATCCGGCAATCTCCGAAGATGTAGGCCGTAATTCCAAATCAATTATGAGAATGTTGTCACCAGACGTTGACCCTGGAATCAAAGCATTTATGAGTGTCGTCAATGCCACAGGGCGACACTCACAAAAACACACATAGATACAACTAAAACAGCGTATTGCATATTATAGCGTTGCTGACTTATTTCTCAGCTCCCACCTTAAGGGTTTGGTGGACAAATAACCCGCCAATAAGAGAAGGGAACGCCTTCTCTTATTGTTGACTCGGCTCACTTACGGATGGGCGACAAAACCGATAGCGTCGTACACTTTAGCTAATGTCTGTTGCGCGCGAGCACGCGCCTTGGCAGCCCCTTCACGCATCACTTCCTGCAAGAAAGCCTCGTCTTCACGATAAGTGTGATAACGCGCCTGTAGCTCTGTCAGCATGCCAGAGACGGCATCCGCCACGGCACCTTTCAAATGACCATACATCTGGCCTTCAAACTGTGCTTCCAGCTCAGGAACTGACTGACCGGTCACACCTGACAAGATATCCAGCAAGTTAGAAACACCGGCTTTCTTTTCTACGTCATAACGGATAACTGCTGGCTCGTCAGAGTCCGTCACCGCGCGCTTAATCTTTTTAACTACCGATTTCGGATCTTCCAGCAGTTCAATGACGTTATTGCGGTTGTCATCAGATTTGGACATCTTTTTGGTTGGGTCTAGCAAAGACATTACCCGCGCACCGGCTTTCGGAATAAACGGTTCAGGAATTTTGAAAATATCGCCGTACAACGCATTGAATCGACCAGCGATATCGCGGCTCAGCTCCAGATGTTGCTTCTGGTCTTCACCGACCGGCACCTGATTAGTTTGATAGAGCAAAATATCCGCCGCCATCAATACAGGATAATCAAACAAACCGGCATTAATGTTTTCAGCATAACGGGCTGACTTATCTTTGAACTGGGTCATACGACTCAGCTCACCAAAATAGGTATAGCAGTTCAACGCCCAGCTTAGCTGAGAGTGCTCAGGCACATGGGACTGAACGAAAATCGTACTCTTTTTCGGATCGATACCGCAAGCCAGATACAGCGCCAACGTATCTAAGGTTCTTTTGCGTAACTGCGCCGGATCTTGACGAGCAGTAATGGCATGCAGGTCAACGATGCAATAAATGCACTCATAATCATCCTGCATCTGTACCCACTGACGCAGCGCACCCATGTAATTGCCAATGGTCAATTCGCCGGACGGTTGCGCACCGCTAAATACGATAGGCTTGATTGGGTTACTGGATACAGTGGTTAACTCAGTGGGTTTACTCATTTTATACTTCCTGATCTTTTAAAGACGACAGCCCGATGGCGGGCAACAGATCGGCAAAATGCTCCAGCACGCAATCGGGGTGACTGGTGGCAATAGCTTCGCCGTAGTTATATCCATAGGTCAGCCCAATACAAGGGCAACCCGCGGCCTGCGCAGCCATAATGTCATTACGCGAATCGCCGACAAACAGCATTTCGCTGGCGCGAAGGCCAAGTTTAGCTAACAGTAAATAGAGCGGGGCCGGATGCGGTTTTTTCACTACCACATCGTCGCCACCAATAATTACTGAGAAATAATCTGCGATACCCAGTGATGCCAGCAAAGGAGCAACAAACGGCGTCGGCTTATTGGTAATCAGCCCCATCGGCAAACCATGGGCTGCCAGTTGAGCCAGCGTAGCTTTCACTTGCGGGAATAGCTGGCTCCCCTGTTCAACCGTTTTGGCATAATAGTGATCAAACAGCTCACGGGTATGTACCACTGACTGAGCATCCGGCTCATGACCTGCCCAGCGTAGCGCCCGCTCAACCAAAATATCAGCGCCATTGCCAATCCAGGTGGACACCAATGCATTACCGGCAACCGGTAAACCCTGATGCTGTAACGCCATATCAATGGCACTGGCAAGACCCGGCGCACTATCAACCAATGTACCGTCCAGATCGAACGCCACACCACGGATAGCATCGAATTTAGTCATGAGCAGACATCGCCAGCTCACTGCGCATAGCATCAATCACCGCAGCATAATCCGGTTGGCTGAAAATAGCTGAACCCGCTACAAACATATCAGCACCAGCCGCCGCAATCTGGCGAATATTGTCGACTTTCACCCCGCCATCCACTTCCAGGCGAATGTCATAGCCACTGGCATCAATCAATTTACGTACCTGACGTAACTTATTCAGTGTTTCAGGAATAAATGACTGCCCGCCGAAACCGGGGTTAACTGACATCAACAAGATGACATCCAGCTTATCCATTACATAATCAAGGTAACTCAGCGACGTAGCAGGGTTAAACACCAAGCCCGCCTTGCAGCCATTCTCTTTGATCAGTTGTAAGGTGCGGTCGACGTGTTCAGAGGCTTCGGGATGGAATGAAATATACGTGGCACCCGCTTTGGCAAAATCCGGGACGATACGGTCAACCGGTTTTACCATCAGATGCACATCAATCGGCGCGGTAATACCATAGTCACGCAGTGCCTGACACACCATCGGCCCGATGGTCAGATTAGGAACGTAATGATTGTCCATCACATCAAAATGCACAACATCAGCCCCGGCCGCGAGCACCTTGGCGGTATCTTCACCCAAACGGGCAAAATCGGCTGACAGAATAGATGGGGCAATTAAAAACTTTTTCATCCGCGTCTCCAAACGTATCTCTTTATTCTATAAAACATCTTCCTGACAGATGGCGCATCTACGTCAGGGGTTCTATTTCATAAACCATTGGGTTTGAATCTTTACCGGGCGGTATTTCCGCTCAGCTATACAGCGCCAAAAGCTCGTTCACTTTACTACGACCAAGAATATTACGGCTGATAGTACGGCGCGCTTTCACCACATGCAGTGACGCCTGATGATACCAATTGCGCGTCAGTTCTGTGTCGTGGTTAGAAATCAGAACTGGAATCTTGTTTTCGGCCGAAAGTTGATAAGCCAGACGAGCCAGATTCTGTTGATCCACAATGCCAAAGTTATTGGTGTGATATGCCGTAAAATTCGCCGTCGCTGACAATGGCGCATACGGAGGATCGCAATAAACTACCGCCCCATGCACTGCTTTTAAGAGAGTTTCCTGATAATGCTCACAAACGAATACCGCATTTTGCGATTTTTCAGCAAACCAATACAGCTCTACCTCAGGGAAATAAGGTTTTTTATAACGACCAAAAGGCACATTGAATTCACCGCTCAAATTATAACGACACAGGCCGTTATAACAATGGCGATTCAGATAGAGAAATAATAATGCGCGGCGATAAGCATCAGTACTGGCGTTAAACTCTTGACGCAGTAAGTAAAACTGCTCGGATTTATTGAAGTCGCCGGTAAACAGAACACGGGCGTCACGCACAAAATCATCAGTGCGTTCCTTCACGATATTGTAGAGGTTGATAAGATCGCTGTTGATATCGGCCAGTATGTAAGACTCATACTCAGTGTTAAGAAACACCGAACCCGCACCGACGAATGGCTCTATCAAGCAGTCTCCCGCTGGAAGATGGCGTCGTATGTCATCAACCAGCGGATATTTCCCACCAGCCCATTTTAAAAAAGCGCGGTTTTTCTTCATGCCGTCAGTTAGCTACTTAATAATTCAGAGCCGCAGATTGTACTCTGTTTCAAACAGCACATCAGCGCACAAATAAGAATGATTTATTTTTTAAGGTCTTGCTGCACTTGTTGTACAGGTTTAACCCACGGTTTTTTCGCCTGAACATCGGCTGGTAGCGTCGTGATGGCCCTTTTTGCATCAGCAGAAGAGGGGTAATTACCACTTACTAAAATATACCAAGGTTTACCATCACGTTTAGTTTCATAGACATGATAGTCAGTTAATTTTTGCTGTTTAGCATAGGCATTCAATGTGTCTGAGCGTGATGCGCTGCTCAGTTGTAACGTGAAATGGTTACCTGGTGCATTCTTTAAGGTGCTACTGCTGCCAACGGAACCTGATTTGGTCACCGCAGATGCCGCTGGAGAAACCACGGTGGTCGGTTTTTTATGGTTGCTGGTTGGCAGCTTAGCTGCTGTCGTAGCTTGCTTCTGCGACGGGTGGGTAATGGTTTCACCCGTAGCCGGTGCCGGTGCTTTAGCCCCTTTTGAACCAGAAACCGTTGCAGGTGCCGTCGGCAAGGTGGATGTCTGACCGTCGTTCATATTCTGAGACAAGGTATCAACCTGCCCCTGAGTTTGAGAAAGTGCATCAGACATATTGCCTGGCAATTCAACACGCTGAGTCGGGCTATTCGCCGCAGGCGGCACTGAAGCCTCAGTTGGCGTTGGCGAAATTGGCGGAGCACTAATATCCTGTGGCTGAGCCGAATTCTTCACGCCATTGGCATCATGACCGTCGCTGGCATTGTTTGTCACACCGGGCTGAGTGTTATTGCCGCTAGTGAGTGAAGATGAATCAGACAGATTAATATTTCTCGCCGCATCAACATTCGGGTTTTGCTGGGATGCTTCATGCTCAGTCGGGGCTTTCAGGGCTGAACCGATGGCGATAATGATCAACAAAAGCACTAAAATGCCGATACCAATCATGATGTGTTGGCGTGAAACAGCAAGCTTAGGTCCGGCCGAGGACTTACGGGCACGTGTAGGACGACGGTCACTGCTATCTGGTTTCAGATCGTCTTCCGGCTTTAAATCATCCATCTAAACCCTCCAACTAGAGGCAAAAGCCCACCGCATTGATAGCTGCGATCTGGCTGATTGATTTTACTGACTGCAAACAGGCTATACCCGTCATACTTCAAGCTGCATGTGCGTTGGCTACGCTCAATCACCCGAATCACTTACTTATGTAAGCTCATAGGGACTCTCTCGCTTGCCGCCTTCCTGCAACTCGAATTATTTAGGGTATAAACAGCCCGCAGCAAAGGAATATGATGTTCTTATAGTACAACATCTTAGAACTTATGCGCATACCCTTCGTACTTGAAGCCGCAAAGGTGCTAGCCACCCTCTCTTCCAAATCGCTAACTTGCGTCAGCTCAGCAGAATTATGAGCCTCATCAGGGATTACCCTGCGGGCCAGCACAAGTGTTGTTCAAAATGGTTTACAACCAATTTGCCTTTCCCTTGTTGCCTACAAGCTACTCCAATAACTTTGGGTATCGAACATATAAATATCGGACTTATGCCATTTTTATAACTGGCAATCAGCTATCGATGCCAACACCGTGTCATGTGCAATACCGCTACGGATTTCTGACTTACCGATAGCCGTTGGCAGTACCAGACGAAGCTCGCCTGCCAGCACTTTTTTATCCCGCATCATATGCGGCAGATAAGACTCTGGTGTCATTTCCTGCGGCCCGCAGACCGGCAGACCGGCTCGTAACAGTAGTTGTTTGATACGCCCAACATCACTAGCTGAGAACTGACCCAATCGACGGGAGGTGTGTGCTGCCATCATCATACCCGCAGCAACGGCTTCGCCGTGTAACCAGACGCCATAGCCCATTTCAGCCTCAATAGCATGACCATAAGTATGACCCAAATTGAGTAATGCGCGCATACCGCTCTCTTCACGTTCATCGGCAGCAACAACATCGGCTTTTAATTCGCAGCAACGGCGGATGCAGTAAGCTAACGCTGACATATCCAGTGCGAGTAATGCATCGATATTATCTTCTAACCAATCAAAGAAAGCCGCATCAAGAATGATGCCATATTTGATAACTTCAGCCAGCCCGGAGGCAAGCTCACGCGAAGGGAGAGTGTTAAGGCAATTAAGGTCAACCACTACCGATGCTGGTTGATAGAACGCACCAATCATGTTCTTGCCCAGTGGATGATTTACTGCGGTTTTGCCACCAACAGAGGAATCCACCTGAGACAGTAAGGTAGTAGGAACTTGAATAAAGCGAACGCCGCGCTGATAGCAAGCCGCAGCAAAACCGGTCAGGTCGCCTACTACACCGCCACCTAAGGCAACAAGTGTAGTATCACGACCATGCGGTTTTTCCAGAAGGGCAGAAAATACCTGCTCCAGAACACTCAGAGATTTGTACTGCTCACCGTCAGGTAAAATCACCTGATCAACTTTAATGCCACTTTGTTCCAACACTGCCCGGAGCGAATCCAGATAGAGTGGAGCCAGCGTTTGGTTAGTTACCAGCATTACCTGGTCACCCGCCTTTAGTGGCGCAAAAGAGGCCGAATCATTGAACAATCCGGCAGCAATCGTAATGGGGTAACTACGTTCCCCTAACGTGACAGTAATCTTCTCCATGTCGCGCTCAGTAACCTTCTTAACTTACGCCCGGAGGCATTAGTAAAATGCTAAAATCAGTTACTTTCCAGCATGTTGATAATCTGGTTAGCAACAACTTTCGCGCTTTGATCGTCAGTGCGGATGGTGACATCTGCAATTTCTTCGTACAACGGATTACGTTCTTTTGCCAGTGCTTCTAACACTTCACGTGGAGGCGCATCAACCTGCAACAACGGACGTTTTTTGTCGCGCTGTGTACGGGCCAACTGCTTCTCGATTGTAGTTTCTAAATAAACCACAACGCCACGGGCTGACAAACGGTTACGGGTTTCTCTGGATTTAACAGAGCCACCACCGGTTGCCAGAACAATGCCTTGTTTTTCCGTCAGTTCATTAATAACTTTTTCTTCACGATCGCGGAAACCTTCTTCGCCTTCCACGTCGAATACCCAGCCCACGTCAGCTCCGGTACGTCGCTCAATTTCTTGATCAGAGTCGAAAAACTCCATATTGAGTTGCTGAGCTAACTGACGACCAATAGTGCTTTTGCCGGCACCCATAGGCCCAACCAGAAAGATATTGCGTTTCTCTGCCATGTTTTTGGTATTACTAAGACTATTCGTTAATGATAACCCGCCCCGCCAATCAAATCAGCGGCGGGACCTAAACTGAAACCTCATGAGCGATAGTGCGAGATCAGACGGAAAATTATCTCAGCACTTCTGGTAGTTTGGCAACCGAATAAATCGTTGTACACGTCGTGGGAGGGAAACCATACGTTTTTATCGGCGTATCAACGTTATTAAAACCTCGGAGCTCAATTCGGTAACCCTTGTAAGCTAAATCGGAGGCAGCGTCAAATTTAGAAGCCTCCTATCACACAAAAAGTTGCAGAAAGTCACCAAGATTGGTCTGTTTTCATAAAACACCCCCCCATAAGGCTCAAGCACTGATTAGCCTTGGCGTGATGAAAATCACTAACTCCCGCCGACTTTGTTGTTGGGTGTCTTGTTTGAACAGCGCGCCCAGCCAAGGGATATCGGCCAGTATGGGCACTTTATTAACTCCCTGACTATTTTTTTGCTGGAAAATCCCCCCAAGCACAATAGTTTCCCCATCGTTTACGGTTATTTGGGTTTTTATTTCCTGCTTATCTATTAATAAAGCTTCACTATCTCCGCGTTTAATTGCCATTCCGGGCATATTTTGGCTGATTTTCAAGTTTAGAGTAATCTTGCCATTACGCAGTATTTTCGGTGTCACTTCCATCCCTAATACTGCCTCTTTAAACTCAATAGTAGGCACCCCTTTTTTACCCCGCGAGACCGTATAAGGAATATCAGAACCTTGCTTGATACTGGCAGTTTGCTGATGGGATGTCACCAGCCGAGGGCTGGCAATAATATCAACCTGATTTTCTTGCTCCAGCGCGCTCAATTCCAGTTCCAGCAGACGCCCACCGATACGGGCAACATTGAATCCAGCGCTGAGGGCGCTATTGGGGAGTGGCAAATTCACATTAAAATTATTCACTCTCAGCGCACGGGGCTGCGTTGCTTCATCCATACCCCAACGCACACCAAGTTCATGCAAATTTTCCCGACTCATAGTTACGATGTGTGCCGCTAGCTGCACTTGCTGTAAAGGCAAATCCATCTCTGCCAGCCAACTTTTCAATAGTGCTAAAGAGGCGGGAGTATCGCGAATTAATAATGTATTAGTACGTTTATCTACCACTACACTACCCAGTGGCGATAGCAACCCACCTTCAGGAAGAGTCAAACTGTCGGCAACTTGTTCAGCATCAGCATACTGCAAGGCCAGGGAGAAATTATTTAGGGACTCAGATGCATCTTTCTGTTCCGCCCGTTGCTGCCTTTCCTGTATCTCCTGTTCGGTGAAAACCATCATTACCGACCCTTCGCGCTCTACTTTTAGACGGCCCATACGCAAAATAATCGCCAAAGCCTGCTCCCACGGAACATCCGCCAATCTCAGGCTGAGATTACCTTCAACCCCAGCGGCAATGACTAAATTCAGTTGCTGATAATCCGCCAGTGCCTGCAACACTACCGTTATCGGCGCATCTTGAAACTCCACGGTTACCGGCGGCCCACTTTTTGCGCTAAAGGCATGACTTGTGAGTAATACCAGCAGCAGCATCACCCCAGCACTGAGTGTTAGGGTAAGCCCACTCCGGGTTTTCGTAGTAGAAACATTCATCAGACTAATTCCTTTTATGTCCTGTATATTTGAAACGGTAAGAGTGCTTTTGCTGCCCGTCCAAGCTCTTTAGTGATGATAATCATTATCTAAAACAACCCGTTAGTTAGCGCATCAGCAGCACCACTGGCTCCGATAACCCAGAGCAAAAGCCAACTAAGCCAGTATTCTGTAGGCTCACCTGCCGTGAGCCAATATGGGTAACTTGCCAATTTGACAATAACCGTGAGCCGACCACCAGCTTCTGCCAGCGGCCCTCTGGCCGCAGTATCCAACCAGAAGAGTAATCTCCTCCCCTGACAACCCCTTGTAATCGCCAATGAGTGAGTTTCTCCCGCTCACCATCACATGGCTGTGCTGATAGGTCCTGAAAAGGATTACGCCCTGTGGCGGTCAATAAGGGGTCGGCATAAGCCACAGGTGCCAGTGATACGATTATCAGAGAGACTATTTTTAGAGGCCCCATACCGTGCTCCCTTTGCCGCTACTCATTGACACCACCTGCGAGATACTCTTTCAGGCTTAATTTCACCGACAGTACGGAATTATCACTATTAATCTCAACTAGCTGGGTCTGAACAGGGGTGGGGATTTCGGCTAGTTGACGAAATAAATGGAGCAATCCATAGAAATTGACCCGCAGAGTAACGTGCCACTGTTGGTGCCTTATGGAATCCACTGCGGCCTCGCCAACTGGCCCGGATTGCCGCTGCCAGCGAATGACTTGCCCGCCAAACGGGGCAATCAATTCACCGGTCAGATGGGCCATTGAACTATCAAGTGACAACCACGATGCCTCCTTTTCTTTCAATACCATCATTTGCTGACGAACCAGAGAAAGTGAGGGTAACGGTGCCAAAGCCACCTGATGATGATCAACCTGTTGCTGATGTTGAATAATCTTATCTGCGGTGAGCTTCTGCTGTTGCCATGCAGGGCGTAATAACATGCCATAAGCCATTACACTTAAAAGCCCAACAAAAACCCACTGCCCTATCAAGATTTGCCAACCCGGCCTATCCATCCAATGTTGCAGCCGCTTATTCATCACTACCTCTTTCATCACTATCTCTGTCCTGCCAGTCGGCCCAAACCGCAAAGCGAAAATTACCGTCATCCTGCTGAGCAATTTTTTGTAAATGCACTGTTGTGAAGAGAGGCGAGCGGCCTAAACGCACTAAAAAGAGATTAATTGCGGCATAACTCTGGCTAATTACCTCAAAAACCACCTTATCGCCTTGTGGTATCAGGCTGACCAACCAGCAGCTATCTGGAATTTGCTGCGATAGCTGCTGCAATAATATTGAATATCGCTGGGCAAGTTGGTGGGCCTGACGATAAATCTGAGCGCGCTGTTCCCGATGCCGTAGTTGTGCCATTGCCTGTTGCACCTCTTGATGGTGCTGGCCTAAGGCTATTTGCTGCTGGGATAGCGCTGCCAGACGGATTTGTTGGCTGGAATTTACTACCCGTGATTGCAGTTGTATTACAACCAGTAGGATGGCTAAAAACAGGCATTGGCATAAACCTAGATTGCGCCAAAAACGGTAACGGGATGATTGACGTTCTGCACGCCATAACGAAAAATTAACTTGATACATCAGTCGTCTGCCGGGCGTAATGCCAGCCCTCCGGCCAGAATAAATGCAGCGGGGGATGGTGGCAGTGGCGGTTGATACTGGGCAAAAGCCGTAAAGGGTGACCAGCCGGTGGTATTTTCAACCGGAGCATCATCCGCCACATTACTGTAATACACCGTTATCGGTATTCCACTCTGCTCGGGATAACGCGCCTGAAGTTGTCTCAGCAACGTCGGTAATGGATTGAATGTAGTAGGCGGCAGGCCTGGTGCTACATCCTCTGAGTCGGCGGCTACCACACCAAAGTCAAACGGCATGTCAGCCGATGACACCCACAACCACTCACTCTCCAAACGATGAACCAACCAATATGGTCCCGATAATCCTGCCGCCACCGCCATATAACGAAGAGCGCAGGGGGTAATATCAATCATATCGGAGGGTAAACCCGCTTGATGCAAGCACGCCTGCCATTGCTGAACTTCTGACTGACGGGCGGCGGTGATGATTAACTCACTACTGGCTGTGGTTTCACTACGATAATCGAGGGCTAAAGCCTGACTGCCGAGCGGGAAGACCTTACTTGCTGCGGCTTTGATAAAACCGTCACGCTGCGGTTCGCGTAAACGCCGGTCCGGTGTCGCAATAGTGTGTTGCAATATGCGCTGTGCGGGCAATGCGATACGTAATGAAATATGTTTTGGTAATTGTTTGCGCAATAATTTGAGTTTGTCGCTAACCATATCTGGCTGTTGTAAAATACCCTCCCGCAAAACGCCAGAAGGTAAGGTTTGATGCCACCAGTAGCGCAGTTGCCAGCCATAGCGGCGTCTGACAACAGCCAAAGCGCGTATAGCATCTATTTGAATATCTAGCCCAACCTGCCAATATTGTGAGTACATCTTTGTCGACCTCCATGTCGAGAGACAATAAAAGAACGTATCCATGTTACGGGCTTGCCTTTATACTACGGCGCGGTTGTTTATAAACTGCCCAATTGACATTGAATGGGAAATCTCAGGTGAAGTTCGTAAAGTATTTTTTGATCCTTACAGTGTGTTGCATTTTACTGGGAGCAGCCTCGATATTTGGCCTGTACAAATATATTGAGCCACAGCTACCCGATGTTGCCACGCTGAAAGATGTCCGGCTGCAAACACCGATGTTGGTGTATAGCGCTGAAGGCGAATTGATCGCTCAATACGGTGAAAAACGCCGTATCCCGTTGACATTAAAACAAATTCCACCAGAAATGGTGCATGCATTTATTGCTACGGAAGATAGCCGATTCTATGAGCATCACGGTGTGGACCCGGTTGGGATCCTACGTGCTGCCTCAATTGCTATGGTTTCTGGGCGTGCCTCACAAGGGGCAAGTACCATTACCCAGCAATTGGCTCGCAACTTCTTCTTAAGCCCGGAACGGACTTTGATACGTAAAATCAAGGAAGCCTTTCTGGCCATTCGTATCGAACAGTTACTGACCAAAGATGAAATCCTTGAGCTGTACCTGAACAAGATTTATCTCGGCTACCGTGCCTATGGTGTCGGTGCGGCAGCTCAGGTCTATTTCGGCAAAGAAGTCAATGAGTTGACCCTCAGCCAGATGGCGATGATCGCCGGTTTGCCAAAAGCGCCATCCACCTTCAACCCGCTCTATTCACATGACAGAGCAGTGGCACGCCGTAACGTAGTGCTCTCGCGTATGCTGGATGAAAAGTACATCACCCAGGCGCAGTACGATCAGGCGCGCAGTGAAGAGCTGGTTGCCAACTACCATGCTCCGCAAATCGCCTTCTCAGCACCTTATCTGTCAGAAATGGTGCGGCAGGAGATGATTAAGCGTTACGGTGAGAATGCCTATACTGACGGCTATCAGGTCTATACCACCATAACCAGAAAGCTCCAGTTGGCGGCAGTCGACTCATTGCGTGCCAATGTGCTGGCTTATGATATGCGCCATGGTTATCGAGGCCCGTCCAATGTGTTGTGGAAAGTGGGCGAAAGCGCATGGGGCCGCGAGCAGATTATCGATTCACTGAAAACCTTGCCGGTCTATGGCCCACTGCTGCCTGCGGTGGTGACCGAAGCTAATACAACGCAAGCAACGGCACTGTTGGCAGATGGCAGCAACGTGACCTTACCAATGTCCGGCATGCGTTGGGCACGTCCGTTTAAATCGGATAACGCCCAAGGGCCAACACCAAAACAAGTGACCGATGTGGTGCAGCCTGGCCAGCAGATTTGGGTAAGAAAAGTAGAAGATAATTGGTGGCTGGCACAGGTGCCGGACGTCAACTCAGCCTTAGTTTCTATCGATCCAAACAATGGTGCGGTTAAAGCGCTGGTCGGCGGTTTTGACTTTAACCAAAGTAAGTTTAACCGTGCGACACAGGCACTACGCCAGGTCGGTTCGAATATCAAACCCTTCCTGTATACCGCGGCAATGGACAAAGGTCTGACGCTGGCAACCATCCTCAATGATCTGCCAATTACGCGCTGGGATGCAGGTGCAGGTACCGATTGGCGGCCAAAAAACTCACCACCGACTTACGACGGCCCCATTCGTTTACGCCAAGGTTTAGGTCAGTCGAAGAACGTGGTGATGGTGCGGGCAATGCGTGCCATGGGTGTGGATTATGCGGCTGAATACCTGCAACGCTTTGGTTTCCCGGCACAAAATATTGTGCACTCAGAATCCCTGGCATTAGGTTCCGCCTCCTTTACACCATTGCAGTTAGTCCGTGGTTACGCCGTGTTGGCAAACGGCGGCTATCTGGTCGATCCCTATTTCATCACCAAGATAACTGATGATGTGGGCAATGTGCTGTTCGAAGAGAAACCGAAGATTGTCTGTGAAGAGTGTAACTTACCGGTTATTTACGGTGACACTCAGCGCTCAGTTGTTCTGTCTGATGATAACATCGAAAACGTCGCCACCTCGCAGAACAATAACGCCAGTAATGTGCCAATGCCTGAGTTAGAAAAAGTGACACCTGAACAGGCCAAGCTCAACGGTGACCAGCAATACGCACCCCATGTGATAAGCACGCCGTTGGCCTTTTTGATTCGTGATGCGTTGAACTCAAATATCTTCGGGGAACCGGGTTGGATGGGTACCGGCTGGCGTGCCGGGCGTGACCTGAAACGCAAGGATATTGGCGGTAAAACCGGTACCACTAACAACTCAAAAGATGCCTGGTTCTCTGGCTACGGCCCGGATACCGTGACCTCCGTCTGGATTGGCTTCGATGACCATCGCCGCGACTTAGGCCGCAGCTCTGCATCAGGGGCCATATCAGATCAGATCTCTGGTGCTGAAGGTGGGGCGAAGAGTGCGCAACCTGCATGGGATGACTTTATGAAAGCGGCCCTTGACGGTTTGCCAGAAAAACCGGTTTCTCCACCGCCGGGTATTGTCAGCGTAGTGATTGATAAGCAGACGGGTAAGTTATCCAGTGGCGGGCCAGGCAGTCGTTCAGAGTACTTTATCGAGGGGACACAACCCACCGAGTATTCAGTACATGAAGCAGGGACGACTCTAATGGATAACGGGCAGACTCACGAGCTGTTCTGATGGAGTTGTTCTGTAAACGCTGATTGCCTGAGTATCAAGACGGAGCAGCGCCAATATAAAAGCCGGGAGCTCGTAACAGAGTCCCGGCTTTTTTATCTCTGACCATTACTTATTAAGAAATGCCTGAGCCAGAAAAAGGGCACTAACATTACGGGCCTCGCGAAAATCAGGCTCATCCAGCAGTGCCATCATATTGGCGATCGGCCAGCGGACTTGTGGTAGGGGTTCCGGCTCGTCACCCTCCAGACTTTGTGGATAGAGGTTATGGGCAATAACAATATTCATTTTGCTAGAGAAATAGGACGGAGCCATCGTCAGCTTACTGAGATAATCAAAGCTTTTAGCACCAAAGCCAACCTCTTCCATCAGTTCACGATTCGCCGCCTCCAGCACACCTTCGCCCGGATCAATCAACCCTTTGGGGAAGCCCAGCTCATACTCTTCAATACCCACGGCATATTCACGAATCAGCAGGAGATCATCGCCAATAATCGGCACTATCATCACCGCTTCACGGTTTGATGGCCGCATTCGTTCATAAACGCGTTGCACGCCATTACTGAACTCCAGATCCACCGCTTCAACAGTAAACAAGCGGGAGTGGGCAACCGTTTCTATTTTAAGAATTTTAGGTTTTTGCAGGTGTTTCATGATAGCCCCAATTTAAATACTCACCGCCTATCGGACTTGCATCAGGATAACCAGAGCTATTTTATGGTTACTTAGTAAGCCACTTTTTGCCGATAACGATTAACCCAACACTTTATACTGGAATTTATTAGAACTTGATCACATTGTGCGTTAGTGAGAACCTTTATCGCAATCTCAGTTAGATATAATTTACCTGTTTTTAACATGACGTCGAGTTTAGTCAAGATTCAACCGGTTAAATTTCATCCTACCCCCACTCAACACACGTTAAAAAATGTGTTTGAAAATAGGATTATGCTGATATTACCGCTGTTTTAGCCTTGCTATCCTTATCAATCTACGGGCAGTTTAAGAGCACTTGCATTAGGTTTTTTGATGAATAATAGCGTGTAAAATGCTAGTTCACTGAATGACTCTGTTATATGCCTTGGTACTGTTTTTACGCATAATATGCATTCTTTCATAGAGTTGACGTAAGTCAGAGGCGCTCGGATGGGGATGGGATGAGCACAATAGTCTTAATATTGGCCTTACTGTTGACCAGTCTGATCGCGGTAGGTTTGTTATGGTGGTTCCGATTCCGCCACCCCGCCCCCGTAACTGCAATACTGCCGTTCGCTAAACCCATGCACCGTAAACTCACCGCGGAGGAACGGGTTAATATTGAGAATTATCTGCTCGGTCAGCAAGAGAAGCTCGGATTCAAATCTCAGTCAACTTTTGACACCCGCACACTGACGAACACCAATCTTGCGCCAGCAAAGCTGACTCTGACGCCACAAAGCGAAAATGTTTATTCGGTTACCCGCGCCATCACCCGCTACGGCGTGGCGAGTGACGAACCCAATAAATGGCGTTATTACCTTGATTCTATTGAAGTTCACCTACCGGCTTCGTGGGAGCAATATATCGCTCAGGATAATGACGTAGAACTTATCCAAACGCAGACGATTCCTTTGGTGATCTCCCTTAATGGGCATACGCTTAAAAATCACCAGGCTGAGAATAGCTACCAGCCTATTTTGCCTTCTCCAGCGCAAAATGCCTCAATCCGCAAAGCAGACAGCGAACATATAGAGCTGTTGAATATCCGCAAGGAAACCCCCGAAGAATATGCCTTACATGGTGCTAATGGCTTAAAAGAAGCCGCTGCGATCTGTCTGGCATTGTTATTACTGTTTTTCGCACTCACCGGTCCGGTGGTTACACTGCCCTGGCTGATTATTGTGGCGATAACGTTAACCGGTTGGGCATGCTGGAATATGTTCCGCCCGTTATCTGAAAAAGATTTGCGTGAAGTCCATTGCTTGAGCGGTACGCCAAAGCGCTGGGGGCTGTTTGGTGAATCGAACCAAGGGCAGATGAATAACATCTCGCTCGGGATTGTCGACCTGATTTATCCGGCCCATTGGGGGCCCTATTTTGCTCATGACCTGGGCAAGAAAACCAACATTGATATCTATCTCAACCGTCAGGTCGTGCGTCAGGGGCCTTTTTTATCCCTGCATGACGAAATGAAACATTTCCCGTTACAGCGCTGGGGGAAAAACCTGACGCTTATCGCCGGTTCACTGTTAATAATGGTGTTATTGCTAATCTATGTGCCGCTCAGCTTGCCATTGAAATTGAGTATTGCCTGGTTGCAAGGCGCACAAAGCCAGCAAGTTACTAGTGTTGAAGCTCTGGATAAAATGCCTCTGCGCATCGGCGATATGCTGAAAGCTCAGGGTACCGGTATGTGTTATGTCCCGCCGAATACTCAAAATCCGCATAGTTTTGTTTTTACGCCGTTTGATTGTTCTGGGATCTATTGGAATAACGCAGCACCACTGCCACAACCTGAATCTGACACCATTGAAAAAGCCGCCGCACTGGTGGCAACAGTCAATCAGCAGTTGCATCCGCAAGGTACTGATGCCAACGTCAACCCACAGTTGGCAACCGCCATTGAAAAATCTGGCATGATTTTACTGAATGATTTTGCAGATATCGTTTTGAAAACACAGGCATTATGCGGTGGAGATAGCGACTGTGTCCGCCTGAAAAATGCCTTGGTTAACTTAGGTAATGCCAAGAATTGGCCGGGGCTGGTTAAACGAGCACAATCTGGCACATTAAAAGGGATGAATGTGCTGTTGCGCCCAGTCAGTGCCGATACCCTGGAAAGTCTGGTTAAAACTGCTACCTCATCGTTTGTTTATCGTGAAACGCATTTGGCAACTGAAGCATTAAATAGCCCGCCGCCGGGTGGCTTCTTGCTAACCAGTGATGAAGGTAAGCAGTTAGTTAATCACCCTGCCCCTGCCGTCCCCCTGTTTGATTACAGCGCACTGGAGCAGTGGCGGGAATTACAACGGCTCTCCGGGCTGCTACTTAATACTCCATTTAAGGCAGAAGGCATCATTACCAATATCACCATTGATGCCAATGGCACACGGCATATCGCGCTACACAGTGAGCCGGATATCGTCACACTCGGCCGCTATCTGGGTACCAGCCTATTGCTGCTAATACTGATTGCCTGTCTGGCCGTGAATATCACTTTATTAATTCAACGGATACTACGAAACCGTAACCGGATGGATAATATTCAACGCTATTATGATAATTGTTTTAACCAAACCCTCACTCCCGCGCCTTTCCTGCGTTAGCTTTCTTTCAGGCCATATCATTCATCTCTGGCAGGCTCTGTAACTTTGATATGCTAGGCTAACTTTATCTGTGGCTGTTATCGGGACATCACCCTGATGGCGCTGGTATTCGTTGTAACCCGTATTATTTGTTTGCATAAAAATAATGTGATTGTGGAGCCGCTATGCCCCCAGAATTTAATTGGCAAGAGATTGATACCGTGCTGTTGGACATGGATGGCACCCTGTTGGATTTGGAGTTCGATAGCCATTTCTGGCTAAAGCAGGTGCCGGAAACCCTTAGCCAACACCGAGGGATCCCGCTGGAGCAGGCCAACAAAATTATTCATGATGAATACTTGGCAGTGCAACATACCTTAAATTGGTATTGCTTCGATTATTGGAGTGAGCGACTGGATTTGGATATTTACGCCATGACCACAGCCGCTGGCAACCGGGTTCGTCTGCGCCAAGATACTGAGCCGTTTTTGTCCAGTTTACGCCAGCAAGGGTTACAAACCATTTTGCTCACCAACGCCCATCCACACAGTCTGGCAGTCAAAATTGAGCATACTGCACTGGACCAGCACCTTGATTTATTACTTTCCACCCATACATTTGGTTATCCGAAGGAAGATCAACGACTGTGGCAAGCTGTCGCGCAGCATACCGGGCTGAATCCGGCCAGAACCTTATTCGTCGATGACAGTGAAACGATTCTGGATGCCGCGCGCACATTTGGTATCCGCTACTGTCTGGGTATAGAAAATCCGGATTCCAGTTGTGCTGACAAAGCATTTCACAGCCACCCTGCAATCAATGATTACCGTAAGCTATTACCCGCGCTACAGTTACGTGGTGACTAAAAAGATGTTTAGCCCTATAGCCTAAATAATTCGCGTTGCAACAAGGCGACCAACACGCATGCGACGTGAAATATGACGGAGATAACAGGCAGGAGTATTCATGAAGGATAAAGCAGTTTCTGACGAATCGGTTCGGCTGGATAAATGGCTTTGGGCAGCCCGGTTTTATAAAACCAGAGCAATCGCCCGGGAAATGGTGGATGGCGGTAAAGTCCACTACAACGGCCAGCGCGGTAAACCGAGCAAGTTGGTTGAACTCAATGCTGAAATCCGCCTGCGTCAGGGCAATGATGAACGCACGGTGCGGGTATTGGCATTACACGGTCAACGCCGTGGTGCAAGCGAAGCACAGGCATTGTATGAAGAGACTGAAGCCAGTATTGCCAATCGCGATAAGGTGGCACAGGCGCGTAAACTGAATGCCCTGACCATGCCACATCCTGACCGACGGCCGGATAAAAAAGAGCGTCGCAACCTGATTAAATTTAAACAAGGCGAGTCTGAGTAAACCCTATAGATTTCAACATGCAGGACGGCAGCCCACACACCTGCAACTTGAAAGATGACGGCTTTGCTTGCAGCCAGAAAGAGAGAAAACTATGTCTAATCACGACCAATTACACCGCTACCTGTTTGCTAACCATGCTGTGCGCGGTGAGCTGGTTTCAGTCAATGAAACCTACCAGCAAGTATTAGCCAATCATGATTACCCACCAGCGGTACAAAAACTGTTGGGTGAGATGTTAGTCGCAACCAGTTTACTGACCGCCACGCTCAAGTTTGATGGTGATATTACCGTGCAGTTACAAGGAGGGGATGGCCCATTGTCACTGGCAGTGATTAACGGTAATAACCAGCAGCAGATGCGGGGTGTCGCCCGCTTTAAAGGTGAAATCAGCGATGAAAGCACGCTGAAAGAGATGGTCGGCAACGGCTATCTGGTTATCACTATCACCCCGGCAAAAGGCGAGCGCTATCAGGGTGTGGTAGCACTGGAAGGGGAGACTATCGCCGCCTGTCTGGAAAATTACTTTATGCAGTCTGAACAATTACCAACACGCCTGTTTATTCGTACCGGCAGTGTGGAAGGTAAAGCCGCTGCGGGCGGGATGCTGCTGCAAGTGTTGCCAGCCGAAGAGCGCAATGAAGATGAGTTTGATCACCTGGCACAGCTTACCACTACCATCAAAGCTGAGGAGCTATTTACGCTGCCAGCGAATGAAGTGCTGTATCGTTTATATCATCAGGAAGAAGTAACGTTATATGAGCCGCAAAACGTCAGTTTCTGCTGCACCTGTTCCCGCGAGCGTTGTGCTGATGCATTAGTCACACTGTCGGAAGATGACATCACCGAAATGCTGGAACAAGATGGCAATATTGATATGCATTGTGAGTATTGCGGCAATCACTACCTGTTTGATGCCGTTGATATCGCCTCATTAAAGAGTGGTAACAGCACTTCTTCAGAACAAATTCATTAATAAGAATAATGATTGGTTGGGTGCTGACTCGTGCCCAGCTATTTCTTCTGGCGTTTCATACTTGCGACAATCCGTGTCCTATCTCTCATAACCTAGCGAAAAATAGGTCATATGTTGAAATATTTGATAGCTATCGCTGTTAATCAGAGATGAGGATTTACAATCGCTGGTAGAAAATTGACGATCCAGGAGTTATGACATGAGTGTTAAAGGAATTACCCCGCAGGAGCTCGCCGCCTATGGCATCCATAACGTCAGCGAGATTGTTTACAACCCAAGCTATGATTTACTGTTCCAGGAAGAGACCAAACCCACGCTTGAAGGATACGAGCGCGGAATCCTCACCACCACAGGAGCAATAGCGGTAGATACCGGGATTTTTACCGGCCGCTCGCCAAAAGATAAATATATTGTCCGCGATGCCATCACTCAAGATACCGTGTGGTGGGCCGATCAGGGCAAAGGCAAAAATGATAACAAGCCACTGAGTCAGGAAACCTGGAGCCACTTGAAAGGGTTGGTAACCGAGCAACTGTCCGGTAAACGTCTGTTTGTTGTTGATACCTTCTGCGGTGCTAACGCCGATACTCGCCTGCAAGTTCGCTTTGTCACTGAAGTCGCGTGGCAGGCTCATTTTGTCAAAAACATGTTTATCCGCCCATCAGACGAAGAACTGGCCCATTTCGAGCCTGATTTTATCGTCATGAATGGCGCTAAATGCACCAACCCGGACTGGAAAGAGCAAGGTCTGAATTCCGAGAACTTTGTTGCCTTTAACCTGACAGAACGTATGCAGCTCATTGGCGGCACATGGTATGGCGGCGAAATGAAGAAAGGTATGTTCTCGATGATGAACTACCTGCTGCCACTGAAAGGCATTGCTTCCATGCACTGCTCGGCCAACGTCGGCGAGAAAGGCGATGTGGCTATCTTCTTCGGCCTGTCTGGTACCGGTAAAACCACGCTGTCGACTGATCCAAAACGTAAGTTGATTGGTGATGACGAACACGGTTGGGATGATGACGGCGTATTTAACTTTGAAGGTGGCTGCTACGCCAAAACCATCAAGTTATCTGAAGAGGCAGAACCGGATATTTATCATGCAATTAAGCGTGATGCCTTGCTGGAGAACGTGGTAGTACTGGCCGACGGTACCGTTGATTTCAATGATGGTTCCAAAACGGAAAACACCCGTGTTTCTTACCCGATCTATCATATTGAAAATATCGTTAAACCGGTTTCTAAAGCGGGTCATGCCACTAAGGTTATCTTCCTGACTGCTGATGCCTTTGGTGTATTGCCACCAGTATCACGCCTGACAGCAAATCAAACCCAATATCACTTCCTGTCTGGCTTCACCGCTAAACTGGCTGGTACTGAGCGCGGTGTAACTGAGCCAACACCGACCTTCTCAGCCTGTTTTGGTGCAGCTTTCCTGTCGCTGCATCCAACACAATATGCAGAAGTGCTGGTTAAACGTATGCAAGCGGTGGGCGCACAAGCCTATCTGGTCAATACTGGCTGGAATGGTACTGGCAAACGTATTTCCATCAAGGATACCCGTGGCATCATTGACGCCATTCTGAACGGTGAGATTGATAAAGCAGAAACCTTCACTCTGCCAATCTTTGATCTGGCGGTGCCAACAGCATTACCGGGCGTGAACCCAGAGATCCTCGATCCTCGTGACACTTACGCTGATGTGCCGCAGTGGCAAGAGAAAGCCGAAGATCTGGCGAAGCGTTTTACCACTAACTTTGATAAGTATACTGATACCCCAGCAGGTGCTGCATTGGTTAGTGCAGGGCCAAAGCTCTAAGTTAGCGTTGATTTTGTAATGATTATGGAGGGACACATTTGTGTCCCTTTTGTTTTTCGCAAATCAAAAATGGATTAGATCAGGTTTGGTGGATGAGTGATCGGGGTCGAGTGCTCATTATTAATTGTTCAGTTATCCGGTTCGGTTGACATGAGTTCAGTGATTAACTTATCTCCGTAGCCTCAACCGCCAAAGGGGTCACAAGCGCGTGACTCCCTTGGAACCTTGGGACTCACCCCTTCGGGGCCGCTGCTAGCAGCGTTCATATCTGCTCCCGGCTGATTTGTCCATGGCGGCTCACTCGGGCCACCGTCCTGGTCGGTAATATTCCTGATTGCGCTTAACATCAAAAGAGAAAATCAAAATCATGGTTTTAGATTCTGAAGTTTAAAAGCACATTTGAGCAGCCGAGTGAAGAATGGAGCAAGGGAAATCCGCCATGGACGGCGGATTTAGGCGTCATGAGCAGGGATGCGAATAAAGCCGTCCCGCCAGCGAAATGATGAGTGAGGGAACCCACGCAGTGGGCAGGCGATACGTGCGAAGCGCGGGATTCCACAAGGGTGCGCGCCCGCACCCTTTGGCGGTTGAGGCTACGGAGGTTAAGTAAACTCCATTGCTTTAACAACCGAACCTGATCACCATACTAAATAACCAAAATAAAACTCACACCACCGCAGGTGGCTTCGCCTTCATATCTAACGGCAACGGAATATACGCCCGGATCCGTAAACCGCCCCGCTCACTGGTACCGATATCCAACGAACCGGCGTGAGCATCAATAATCCGCTGCACAATCGCCAAGCCCAGCCCAGTACCACTGGTACTCCGCGCGCTATCGCCACGCACAAAAGGCTGGAACAGATGCTTCAAATCTTCAGGCTTGATACCAGGGCCGTCATCCTCAACCTGGAACCACGCACGCTGTAGCTCAGTGCCACTACTGACTTTTATCCAGCCATTACCGTAACGCGCCGCATTCACCACCATATTGGCCAACGCACGCTTAATCGATAACGGATGGATATCCACCAGCACTTCACCTGCACACAAATCAGTCTCGATTACCCGCTCATAACCACTTTCAGCCGCGATCACTTCACCGAGTACGGCATTCAAATCACTCGACTCTGTCGGCATCTCCTGCCCGGTGCGTAGATAATCGATAAATTGCTCAATAATGGCGTTGCACTCTTCGATATCTTTATTGATTGACTCAGAAAGGTATCCATCGGCTTCACTCATCATTTCAGTCGCCAAACGAATACGGGTCAACGGCGTGCGTAAATCATGGCTAACCCCAGCCATCAGCAAGGTCCGGTCATCCGCCAACAACTTCACGCCGGCGGCCATTTGGTTAAATGCCCGGGTAACCGAACGCACCTCTGACGCACCATACTCTCGTAACGGCGGCGGAATAATCCCTTTCCCCACCTGCAAAGCAGCATGTTCCAGCTCAACCAATGGCCGATTCTGAATACGGATAAACAGCCAGGCTCCCCCTACAGCCAATAACATAATTGCCAGGGTATAACGGAACAGTGGCGAGAAATCGCCCTGATGGATCTCAGTTAATGGCACTCGTACCCAAATATCCGGCGATAGCCACGTCTTTAGCCAGACAACAGGGGAGTTTTTATTAACTTCGACCCGAACATCGGTTGGCCCACCCAATTGTTGGGCCATTTGATCACTGAGAAATTTGTAATGCTGTGCCCAACGCAGGCCACTTTCCTCCGCCGCAGCATTGGTATAAAGCGAAATCCCCAATTCACGGTAAATCTCACGCCGAAACGCCGGCGGGACTTCAAGTAGCGTGCCATCTTCCAATTGCAGCCGGTCAGTCATCAGCATACGAACTTCATACGCCAACACTTTGTTAAACTGCTGCAAACTGGGCAAGATGGCGAAATTCAGCACCACCAAATACGTGGTGACCAGACTGACGAACAGCAAGGTCACAATCAGTAATAAGGTTCGGGCAAATGAGCTACGTGGAGAAAAGCGCCATCGCCTCATGCTTTACTGCCGTCCGGTACAAATACGTAGCCCAAGCCCCATACAGTTTGGATATAGCGCGGATGCGCCGGATCTTCCTCGACCATACGGCGCAGACGTGAAATCTGTACGTCGATGGAACGCTCCATCGCACTGTATTCGCGACCTCGGGCCAGATTCATCAGCTTATCGCGTGACAACGGCTCACGTGGATGACTCACCAAGGCTTTCAGCACTGCAAACTCACCACTAGTCAGTGGCATAGGCTCATCTTCACGGAACATCTCGCGCGTGCCTAAATTGAGTTTGAACTTACCAAACGCAATCACTGCTTCTTCCTGTGAAGGTGCACCCGGTAGCTCGTTAGCCTGACGGCGTAACACCGCACGAATACGGGCCAGTAATTCTCGGGGGTTGAATGGCTTAGGAATATAATCGTCAGCACCAATTTCCAATCCGACGATACGGTCAACTTCCTCACCCTTCGCCGTCACCATAATGATCGGCATCGGGTTACTTTGGCTACGCAGACGGCGGCAGATAGATAGGCCATCTTCACCCGGTAACATCAGATCAAGCACCATCAGGTGGAAAGACTCACGGGTCAGCAAGCGATCCATCTGTTCAGCATTGGCAACGCTGCGCACCTGGAAACCTTGCTCTGTTAGGTAACGTTCCAACAGCGCGCGCAGGCGCATATCGTCATCAACGACCAGAATCTTGTGATTCTCTTGCATTTTATTACTCCCAAAGGCCGTATTGCTCGAACCTGTACATTGTTAAAAAAACTTACTTTATACCCTAAATAATTCGAGTCGCAGGAAGGCGGCAACTGAGCGAGCCCCCGGTCACTTACATGAGTCAGTGACGGAGGGTGAACGAAGGAAGCCAACACACATGCAGCTTGAAGTATGACGTGTATAACAGACAGCTTTTTATGGTATACATTCTAGTCGAAATTGTTACAAAGCTTATTGTTGTGCCTAATTATCAACACTTTCGTCAAATGGGCGGTAGCGGATCTCTAATATCCAGTAGGTTGCTTCACCATTTGGTGTCTGAACCGTCACCTCATCCTCCACCTGCTTGCCAATTAAGGCACGGGCAACCGGTGAATCGATAGAAATCCATTTTTTTGCCGGATCAAACTCATCCGGCCCAACCAGGCGAAAGATGCGCTGCTCTTCTAATTCATTTTCTACCCGCACCCAGGCACCAAAAAAGACTTTTCCTTCCTGACGCGGGTCAGGGTCGACAACTTTCAGCACCTCAAGGCGTTTGGTCAGAAAGCGTACCCGGCGATCAATCTCTCGTAGCCGCTTCTTACCATAGATATATTCAGCATTTTCCGAACGGTCACCCATTGCTGCGGCTTCAGACACCGCCTGTGTTACCACCGGGCGCTCTTCCCGCCACAGATAATGCAATTCACGATCCAGCGCCTGCCAGCCTTCGCGGGTAATGTAATTACTTTTCGCCATATAATTATCCCTTTGGCATTGATGCTTCTACTATACCCTAACTTTTTACCGATAAGTCCACGTTACCTCAAGCTCTGCTGCCGCTCTACTGGCAATTTATCCGGGCAATCCGTATAACTATCTTCTGCCATTTTTCCTACTCACTATCAGACTTGACATCAGACTTATGAATGAACAACTGAGCAGCATTATTGCAAGCGAACTACAGGCGCGGCCGGAGCAAGTTATCTCTGCTATCCGCCTGCTTGATGAAGGTAATACCGTGCCGTTTATTTCGCGGTATCGTAAGGAAGTTACCGGCGGGTTGGATGATACCCAGTTGCGCCAGTTGGAAAGTCGTTTGGGCTATCTGCGTGAACTCGAAGAGCGCCGCCAAACCATTCTTAAATCAATTGAAGATCAGGGCAAGCTCACTGAGCAGTTGGCCGGTGCCATCAATGGCACCATGAGTAAAACTGAGCTTGAAGATTTATATCTCCCTTATAAACCGAAGCGCCGCACCCGTGGTCAGATTGCGATTGAAGCCGGTCTGGAGCCATTGGCGGACAGTTTATGGCATGACCCACAGCAAGAGCCAGAACAGGTTGCTCTCGCTTATGTTGATGCCGATAAAGGTGTTGCAGATACGAAAGCGGCACTGGATGGTGCACGCTATATCCTGATGGAGCGCTTTGCAGAAGATGCAACCCTACTGGCGAAAGTGCGCCAGTACTTGTGGAAAAATGCCCATTTAGTGTCAAAAGTGGTGGAAGGTAAGGAGCTGGAAGGGGCTAAATTCCGCGATTACTTTGGCAGCCACGAACCTATCGCCCATGTCCCTTCTCATCGCGCACTGGCTATGTTCCGTGGCCGCAACGAAGGCGTGTTACAACTGGCACTGAATCCTGATCCGCAGTTTGACGAACCGCCGCGCGAAAGTCAGGGCGAGCAGATAATTATTAACCATCTCGACCTGCGGCTGAATAATGCGCCAGCAGACGGTTGGCGCAAAGCGGTGGTCAACTGGACCTGGCGTATCAAAGTGCTGATGCATCTGGAAACCGAGCTGATGAGCACCCTGCGCGAACGAGCCGAAGATGAAGCAATCAACGTATTCGCCCGTAACATGCAAGATCTGTTGATGGCAGCCCCTGCCGGCATGCGCGCCACCATGGGCCTTGATCCGGGCCTGCGGACTGGGGTGAAAGTGGCGATAGTGGACGCTACCGGCAAGCTGGTTGCCTTTGATACCATCTACCCTCATACCGGGCAGGCTGCTAAAGCCGCCGCTGTGGTGGCCGCCCTGTGCATCAAGCATCAGGTTGAACTGGTGGCTATCGGGAATGGTACCGCATCGCGGGAAACCGAGCGTTTCTTTGTCGAGCTACAGCAACAGTATCCGGCGGTCACCGCGCAAAAAGTGATTGTCAGCGAAGCAGGGGCCTCGGTTTACTCCGCCTCTGAGTTGGCGGCGCTGGAGTTCCCAGATCTGGATGTCTCCATCCGTGGTGCAGTGTCTATTGCCCGGCGGTTACAAGACCCACTGGCTGAACTGGTAAAAATTGACCCAAAATCTATCGGGGTCGGCCAGTATCAACATGATGTTAGCCAAAGCCAACTGGCGAAAAAGCTGGATGCGGTAGTGGAAGACTGCGTAAACGCCGTGGGTGTGGATTTAAACACTGCGTCAGTGCCGTTACTGACCCGGGTTGCGGGTTTAACCCGCATGATGGCGCAAAACATTGTTAGCTGGCGTGATGAGAATGGCCGCTTCCATAACCGTGAGCAATTGCTCAAAGTCAGCCGCCTCGGGCCGAAAGCCTTCGAGCAGTGTGCCGGCTTCCTGCGTATCAATCATGGCAATAACCCGCTGGACGCATCAACCGTGCATCCAGAAGCCTACCCGATTGTTGAGCGCATTTTGGCTGCAACTGAACAGGCCTTGCAGGACCTAATGGGTAATGCTACCGCGCTGCGTAATCTTAATGCGCGTGATTTCACCACCGAGCAATTTGGTGTCCCGACGGTCACCGATATCCTACGCGAGTTAGAAAAGCCAGGCCGTGACCCACGCCCTGAGTTCAAAACCGCAACCTTCGCTGAAGGTGTAGAGACACTCAATGACCTGACTCCGGGCATGATCCTCGAAGGCTCGGTCACTAACGTGACCAACTTTGGTGCCTTTGTTGATATTGGTGTTCATCAGGATGGTTTGGTACATATTTCATCACTGGCGGATAAGTTTGTCGATGACCCACATAAGGTGGTGAAAGCCGGGGATATCGTCAAAGTGAAAGTCATGGAAGTGGATTTGCAACGCAAGCGCATTGCCCTGACCATGCGCCTTGATGAACAGCCTGGTGAAGGCGGCCCGCGTCGTGGTAACAATGGCGCTAATAGTGCGAATAGCAGCACCAAGGGCCGTAATGACAATCGAGGTGCCAGCCAGCCTCGTAACAGCAATGATTCGAACAGTCGCCCAGCAGCCAAGGGCCGGGCAGACAGTAACTCTGGTAGCAACAGTGCCATGAGTGATGCACTGGCGGCGGCATTTAAAAAACGCTGATATCTCTACTTAGGGCCACGTTGGTGGCCCTTTTTTCATTTACGTTTTTGTTTCAAATTATCGCGACATCTTTAATATTTCCTCTCATATCCTTTTCTTCTATAAAGCTGAAGGTTTATCTTTTAAATTAATTAGCACGCGATTCTTTTCTGCTGC
>NZ_JAZGQE010000340.1:0-1884 GCF_048593885.1 Yersinia sp. 1252 StPb PI
CGTTCAATTATGCCTTTAATGATCATTTGGTTATTGTGGGAACGATCGACAAACCCAGTCAAAAATTATCAGAGATAACCCTGATAACAAGCGGCGATGGGACTGCTAAATCTGGTATAGATATTGGCGCTGTGGTTGTTTCTGCTTTCTCCGCCACGCTGGGAGAAAATACGATGAAAACGGGTGAGCCAGGAATAATAATGATGAAACTGATGGCAATGAATAAGAGCAGCACAAAAGATAATGAACCAAGCTCAACCATTTTTAATGGCATAAAATTTAGTTTTTTCAGCAGTGATACTACCGGTTATCGGTTTACAGCAGAACCAGCCTGATTCCATATTATCAGCGATATAGGAAATGCTATCGTTATCAAAATGGCGGGGTAATGCTAGGTGATTTCTACAGCCAGGGCATCGCTCAATTAGGATTATTTGATGATAATCAGCCAAAAATTAACAGTGCAGCGCTGACGATATTAATAGGTAAGGCAAAGGAAAGGTGTGGTTTGCCGGACAAGGCATACAGAAAGCATGGCAGATGAAACGTGAGATGCTATCGCCAGTTTACACGACTCGCTGGTCTGAGCTACCTATTGTCAGGTGAATGATGAAAGAGAGCGTCCAACGGCTCGATAAGTTCAGGGCCATTATTACGAATGTTGCCTACTTTCTTTATCACTGGATGCCAGTCGAACTCTTCTGCTGACGTCAGCGCTTCCAAAGCAATCTCCTTTGCTCTTTCTGGTGAAGTATCCGGATTCATCCATTCACGAGCGGCATCTGGTGGTAAGACGACAGGGCGCCGATCATGAATGTCCACCAATCCCGAATTACTGTCCGCAGTTACTATCACAAAACCATCATCCTCTGGCGATTCGGTTTCATCAGGATGGAACCGGCTTATCGCGGCAAAGAAGATAGGCGTTTGGTTCTCATGGTAGATAAACCACGGCTGCTTTATTTTCGGATCTTCCGGCGATTTCTTCCATTCGTACCAGCCATCAGCCATCACCAGGCTACGACCGTGGTGCCATAATGGTTTAAACATCCGACTTTCCGCAGCTGTTTCTACTCGAGCATTGATGACCGGCGCACGACCCATTTGTCGCCACCATTCAGGGCCATAGCCCCACATTAGCGGATCGAGATGCAGTTCATCCTCACGCTGATTGAGAATCAGAACGCGGGTACCTGCTGCAACGTTGTATCTGCCAATAGGAACGGGATCGAGAGCACCGTTGAATTCTAATTCAGATGCAAGAAATTCAAGGTAATCATAACGGGTTTTAATTTGAGTGAAACGACCACACATGGCACAACCTCAGAAGTAGGATGTGGGGTAATTATAGTCGTTAAATGGATCGGCGATTATGCAAAATAAATGACGGAGTTTTTCCCTTGGCTTTCCCCTAAATTTCCCTGCCACAAATTTAAGACATAAAAAAACCAACCCTAAAGGATTGGTTTTCTTTGGGATGTTTGGTCGGCATGAGAGGATTTGAACCTCCGACACCCCATGACGGCGATCTATAGGCGAAAAAAAACCTCTGGGTTAGCAGAGGCTTTTTAATCTTCAAAGGAGCCGCGTATCTTTTACGTATCCTTTTTGGTCCAAACTAGGTCAGTGCTTGGTCCGGTCATTTATCATAAGTCACTGGTTTATATGATACTGTCCGGTCACTGTCCTATCAAAATGCTGGGGGACGCTGAATGTGTTAATTAATGCATTGTTTTTATTTATAAAAATCGAATTCAACTTTATTTCGTATACCTAAACGTATACCAATAACTTGAAGTCATGGATTTTGTGAGTCATTTCCGAGCAAATAAGAAATGCGATTTGATATTGGTCTTTTACATACCTGTTCGCGAAAAAAAAAGA
>NZ_JAZGQE010000341.1:0-1883 GCF_048593885.1 Yersinia sp. 1252 StPb PI
GCCGAACTCAGAAGTGAAACGCCGTAGCGCCGATGGTAGTGTGGGGTCTCCCCATGCGAGAGTAGGACACTGCCAGGTATCAAATAAGCAAAAAAGGCTACCCTAACGGGTGGCCTTTTTTGCTTATGGGTTCAGACAGAATACAACCCGAGCATGACATGCGACAAACTGCGAATGCAGTTTGAACAGCGCTTGCGCTGGCCCCGGAGGGGTGAGACTCATCTTCAAGATGAGACGAATACTACTGCGAATGCAGTTTGAACAGCGCTTGCGCTGGCCCCGGAGGGGTGAGACTCATCCTCAAGATGAGACGAATATTGTAGGAAAAAATCGTCGGGAACGATTTTTAACGTTGCTTGCAACGGCCCGAAGGGCGAATGGCAGGAAAGCCATTCGTACACTGCCAGGTATCAAATCAAGTAAAGACCCCATGCCAAAAGCGAGGGGTTTTTGCTTTTGTGCTATCCGAAAATAGATGTTAGTGACGAGTTTGTTGTATGCTGAAAATGTAGCTAAATCACATATAGCCCTCAAAAATAAAGTCATAGAAAATGATAACCCTCTGCATTTGTAGAGGGTTTTTGCATTTTGGCAGTATCGAAAATATATGCCGACTGTTCACTGCACTAAGTGCTATTGAGATGGTGGTAATGAAACATTTTCAGGTTGTGGCAGATCACTCGACTTTTTACTGAAAACCCGCTATCTTCAGGCATCTAGAAGTCTAAACGTATAAACGGATATATTGAGGATATAGGCATGCCAATTAGGGTTCCTGATGAATTACCCGCAGTGAGTTTCTTACGCAATGAGAATGTCTTTGTGATGACCTCATCGCGTGCGAAAACCCAGGAAATTCGTCCCCTGAAGGTGTTGGTTCTGAATCTAATGCCTAAAAAAATTGAGACGGAGAATCAATTCCTACGTTTACTCTCTAACTCACCCTTACAGATTGATATCCAATTACTGCGGATTGATAGCCGTGAGTCAAAAAATACGCCAGCAGAGCATCTGAATAACTTCTACTGTGACTTTGAAGATATTCAAGATCAGAATTTTGATGGGTTGATCGTGACTGGCGCACCTCTCGGTTTAGTTGATTTTTGTGACGTCGCATACTGGCCACAGATCGAGCGTATTATTGCTTGGGCAAAGGACCACGTGACCTCAACCTTGTTCGTATGCTGGGCGGTACAGGCGGCATTAAATATCCTGTATGGCATTCCTAAGATGACTCGCGAGGTCAAACTCTCTGGTATTTACCAGCACCAAACTCGAGAGCCACTGGCACTGCTCACCCGAGGGTTTGATGAAACATTCCTGGCACCTCATTCTCGCTATGCCGATTTCCCACTTGAGGTGCTTAAGCAATATACAGATTTGGATATCCTGGTCTCATCAGAAGAGGCTGGAGCTTATTTGTTTGCCAGTAAAGATAAGCGAGTGGCTTTTGTTACCGGTCATCCTGAATACGACGTCGACACGCTAGCAGGTGAATATCAGCGTGATGTGGCCGCCGGTCTTAACCCACAAGTTCCACTCAATTACTTTCCTGATGACGATGCTTCTTTACCACCAAAAGCATCGTGGCGTAGCCACGGTCATCTGCTGTTTGCGAACTGGCTGAACTACTACGTGTACCAAATCACCCCATTTGATTTGCGCCATATGAATCCTACGCTCGACTGACTTTTTATCACCTTAAATGTTAATAAAGGCGGCTGAATCGATGCCGCCTGTCTATTATTCCCCAGTAAAAAAGCTTATTCCCCCTCGATAAACTGGTCTGATCTCTTTGTTAAACAATGAGTTATCTTCGAAAAACGCCAGTAATGGAAGTCTATTCCTATCTGTCTATAACACATACCTATGTTAACAATATG
>NZ_JAZGQE010000342.1:0-1874 GCF_048593885.1 Yersinia sp. 1252 StPb PI
GTCTAATTTATTCTTAATATCATTTAAAATTTTTATATCCGCATCTTCTAATTTAATATGACACGAGGCGACGTTCTCTCTTAAATATCGTTCTTTTTTCGTGCCAGGAATAGGTACGATATTAACACTTTGAGCCAATAACCAGGCAAGTGCTATCTGACCAAGACTACAATTATATTTATGACTTAATGGTGTAATAGCCTCTAAAATAGCAAGGTTCTTGGCCATATTCTCTTCAGAGAAACGAGGATTGAAACGCCGGAAGTCATCGACTGAAAAGTCGTTTACTGAAGTATATTTTCCAGTTAAAAAGCCTCGGCCAAGTGGTGAATAAGGTACCAATCCAATATTATTATTTTTCAGAAATGGTAATATTTCATCTTCAATATCCCGAGTCCAAAGAGAATACTCCGTTTGCAAAGCGTCGACAGGAAATACCGACAGCGCCCGCTGAAGAATATCAACAGAAACTTCACATAGGCCAATATGCAATATTTTGCCCTCTTTGACTAAGTTCGCCAAAGTATACATAGTCTCTTCGATAGGTGTTTCAGCATCAAGCCTATGCATGTAATAAAGGTCGATTTTTTCCAACCCCAATCGTTCTAATGATGATTCACAACTTTGCTTTATATAATCAGGAGAATTATTGATTTTTCGTTCATAACCAGCGCTATTTCCGCGATCAATACCACACTTGGTGGCGATAGTTAAGTTTGCACGATCATTAGCCGTCAAACCAGACAAACAGCGCCCAATCAATGATTCATTATGACCACGACCATACATATCTGCCGTATCAAAAAAAGTCACCCCTTCATTTATCGCTGTATGCAATACTTTCAGTGAATCAATCTCATCACTAGGCCCATAGAATTCACTCAGCCCCATAGCACCATATCCAATCGCAGATACCTGTAAGTGAGAACCTAAAGTTCGCTGTGGCAATTCGTTATTATTCATTTTATTTCCTTATATTTAAATGATCAAATCTCGCTATCTATATCCAATTTTCACACTTGAACCATTTTCTTAATTATCTCACTAAATGAATATTTCCGTCATTCCAAGTACCTACGAGATAACTATTCCCGTGTTTCGCTAATGCAACTGCGCCACTAAAATTATCATCCAATAGTTCGGTTTTTCCCGAAATGACATTGACACGTTTAACAGCATCCGCACCATTATCGATAGCGACAATAACGTCATCCGACTCAGCAACAATACCCACACCGGGGCGAATAAAGTCATGACCTAACTCCCGCTTATCGCCCGCTTTATTGATATGAGTTAACCGACCGCTATATTGGGTCACGACTAAACTTCCATCGTTGAGTTCAACAACCCCCACAGGAAGATTTAACCCTGTAACAAGAGTTATTACACTGCCTGTATCTAGATTAAGTGAAGATATATCACCGGATGACCGATTCGTAATCAATAAATTACCCGACTTAGAAAATGCAATCCCTGTTGGGGTTCGGTAACCTGTCGATATCTTCTGCTGAACGCCCTCTGGACTAATTTTTAGAATGTAATTGTCAGAATATGAGGACACATAGACATCGCCATTCTGATTAATGGTAATGCCCGCAGGAGATGATATATTATCTGCGAAAACTTCCTTTTTACCATTAGTATTTATTTTAGTGATCGAGCCAGCGGACCAATTAGTTACATACACAACGCCTTGTTGGTTGACAGCAATCCCTGTAGGTGCATTAAATCCCGTATAAATAATTGATGAATCAGCCATAAGTCCCTCATTAAAAAAACAGCAGACAGTAGAAATAAAAAAACACTTAATTTTTTCATAAAAAATTCCTTATTAGCATTCTTTAATAACCAATAGTTGCGCCACCATCGATATT
>NZ_JAZGQE010000343.1:0-1813 GCF_048593885.1 Yersinia sp. 1252 StPb PI
CCCAGAACTTTCTTACTGGACTGGGGTCTGATTTAATGCCACTGCTTTTCTTTGATGTCCCCATATTGAGGAGCCCGATAGTCCCGCCTTCTTAGGTTCAAGACTAATCGGGTTTTTTCTTGCCTGAAATTTGAGTTCTGCCTATTTCTACTCTCGTCCATATCGCGCCATCTGCCCCTTAAGGCTTTCTTAAGACAATATTATTACAGTCTTAGTATTCCCTATTTCCGCTTCAGGTTACTTCGTGAAGACCAGCAAACCTACCTCTCAAGCCAATGCCACTCCAGCGACATTAAATAATGCCTCAACAGCACAGATAATTAAGACAAACTCCCTTTACTCGTTGCCGTTATCCTTCTATTTTTGGCAGGTTTTTGGGTTAGTGATCTGTGGATTGCTCTTTCTATGGCTGTCGAACAACGAGCAACTAGATTGGTTTATCAGCAATTACTGGTTTGACCCCGTCGGGCAAAATTTTCCATGGGAAAACAATTACTGGCTGGATTTACTCAACCACCGATTATTGAAAATAACCATTATCAGTACTGCCGTGGTGGCATTGTTATGGGGGATTTATCGCCGTAATGGGCGCTTGGTGACGACCATGTTGTTGTTTGGCATCGGTCCGTTGGTGGTTGGTGTGCTAAAGGCCGTCAGCGCCCACTCCTGCCCTTGGGATCTGGTGGAGTACGGTGGTAAAGCTATCAGTTATGTGCTGATGGGTACCGCTCCTGTAGGTGCAGGTCCCGGCCACTGTTTTCCCGGTGGCCATGCATCCAGCGGTTTTGCCGTGATGGCACTGTTCTTCCTGTTCTACCCCGAGCGGCCTCGGTTGGCTACGCTGTGTTGGTTGCTCGGTATTGGTCTTGGCATGTTGATGGGGTTTGGTCAAATTATGCGCGGGGCACATTTTCTTACTCATAACCTGTGGGCGGGTTGGTGGGTATGGCTGAGCCAGTTGGCTCTGTTTTGGATGATTAGCGGTTTTTACCGCCGCGATAAAGGTACTGAATAATGGAACAAATGAACTATTTTTTCTTTTCCATGATAAATGCGACCCCTGCATCACCGCCATGGATGATTTCTTTTGCGACCTTCATCGCACGTGACCTGATCATGATTATCCCCGTGTTACTGGTGGCACTGTGGCTATGGGGGCCAAAAGATAGCATTAACATGCAGCGAGCAGTGGTAACCAAGGCAGCAATCGCTCTTGCTTTCTCTATGCTTTCAGCGGCTTGTATCGGGATGCTTATCCCACACGATCGCCCTTTTGTTGTCGGTTTTGGCTATAACTTTATGAGCCATGCACCTGACAGCTCTTTCCCAAGTGATCACGGCACCGCTATTTTCACCTTTGCCTTAGCCTTTGTTTTTTGGCACAAACTCTGGTCCGCAGTCAGCATGATGGTCGTCGCAGCCGCCATTGCATGGTCACGTATTTACCTGGGTGTTCATTGGCCATTAGATATGGTGGGTGCCTTCTTATTAGGGATTATTGGTTGTCTGTTCGCACAGTTAGTATGGAATTTATTCGGTGACGCTATCGCGAGTGGTATGACTCGCCTCTATCGTATTAGTTTTGCTCTGCCTATCAGTAGAGGATGGGTCAGAAGCTAGTCACGCTAGGTTATAAATCTCACATTGCCGATGGCTCTAAAAGATCGGCAATACCCACCGCCGCCAATCACATTATAAAATAATCCTTTAAAATCAATTAACAAAAGAAAGTCATCTATATTACCAGTACATTTAAGCCGCTAAAATGTAATTAAAATAACAAAATAAAATGTAAAACAGTTAAATATGTGAG
>NZ_JAZGQE010000344.1:0-1789 GCF_048593885.1 Yersinia sp. 1252 StPb PI
TTAGATTCGGAAATACCTTATTACTATGTCAGCGAAGGGAAAGACCTTTTAGCAAACATTGAATGGGCCATGCCTTACAATGCTGCTGAGCGTGGTCCTGTGAAATTTTATCTCAACTCTAAGGTGCCTAATAGTAATCACAGTGGAATTGATATACTCAATTATATCAGGACAGGGAGGTTCAACTTTGAAGAATACTTTAATTATAACGATCCAGAGCCGATGGATATTGCGAGTCTTTCTGAAAGACTCGCTAATACTATCGAGGCCGATTATAAGCTTAAGAACGCGACCCCAACAAACAAACTATTAATTTCCAGAGCGATTGTAGGCGCCCACATTCCTGACCCTGGGGTCAGTGCAACCGAAGCAGGATATCATCTTGACTTCACCTGGGCTAACTTGACTGCCGCAGAGTATCTGAGGTCATTCGCACGACCATTCTCTACCCTCAGTGGGGAGATGCAGTTAATTTCCAGCTCCATTAAGGGGGAAACGATACAAGAAACAGAGTTGCATGTACATCAGGCTGAATATATAGGAAGCTGGGTTGACGCCACGGTAGGGGCTTTCACATCATTTACACCGGCAGGGTGGGTTCTCAATACCGCGCAATCAGCAGCGGACATTGCAGCTGATGTGACAGAGGGTAAGGAGCCTGACCCATTAGCGATTACTGCTTTGATTGTAGGGTGCATTCCTGGAGGCAAAATTGCAGCTAAAGTAGGGAAATTCAGCCGTATTGGCGGTAAGGCTGTTAAGTACGGCTTGATGCTTGGAAATAAAACTGTCGATCTGGCAATCGTGGGGAAAAGCATTAAGACAGCCGTAGACACTGGTGAACCCCTTGCCATTTATCAGGCATTTCTGGCCAGCGGCATGAGTGTTAAGAATTCTTATGACATGGCGAAAAATATGTCATCAAAGCTAAAAATAAGTAGAAAAATGGAAGAGAGTGCTCCACTGGAAAAACTTGAAGCGCTCCAAAATAATGCTCCCGAGTATTCTTTAAGCTCGACAATGCCCGTGCGCACATTCAGCGTTGGGGCGACAGAAATGCTCGGGAAAATAAACCATGGGGGAATTGAGATATCCAGGAATAACGGAGTCACCTGGGAGAGGGGAAGTAAACTTCATTTGTTAGCGTACAGGCTACAAAATGCCGGTGGGGGGCGCCAGCTTCCTGCAGAGGGTAAATCAACATATCAGGACCCTACACAATCAGATGAGAATCCATCGGAATATGAAAAAGATGCTCGGGTGATGGAATATTCAGGTCCCTCCGGCAGTAATCGGCTAACATTTGATCAAGTCACTAAACACTATATAAATCTTAATATACCTACCAGAGTTATATTATCCGGAAAATTTGCTAGGACAAAAATACAGTCTTTTGATTCTAACTCTTCGAAATTTAAAAACAGTAATGACTTTACTCTTGCCCGTGCTAAATTTTCCACTAAAAAAAGCGTTGAACTTATGCCTTCGGACTCACTGACCGCTTCGCTTGACGATATGGAAAGTAAGACACTAACCTTAACAAGTCAGCTTGAACAATACTCAGGAAGTGATAAAGAAGCCATTACCGAAAATCTGAAGATTATCGGAGAGGCTCTGGATGACATAAGGAATAATATTAATTCATCTGATAGCTCCATTTATGGACTGGTTAAAAAAGATGTATTGCCGGGAGATATAAGTAATCATTATGGAATGGTTCATTTCAAATATACAATTGAGAATGCCCATCTTTATTTGAGTGACCTTATTGCTCATCCTTATGTTATTG
>NZ_JAZGQE010000345.1:0-1783 GCF_048593885.1 Yersinia sp. 1252 StPb PI
GGGCCTATCTTGGCGGCTCGGAAAGACGAGAAGTGGTGTAGCAACGCCGAGAGGAGTAGCAAAGCCGCGAACAAAGAACATGAAGGCTCAGTTTAACGACTGGGCCTTTTTTATTGGCAGTAAATCACCGCGCATTCTCCGCGCAATAAAAACCAAGAGTCTTTTTCGGGATATGAGGCAGGGATAGGACGGTGGCTTTCATCGTGCCGCTCTTGGGCTGTCCATATCTGGAGAACTGACTCATATCCCAAAAAGGAAATACGATGAAACACCTGATTAAAATCATTAAAGGCACTCCAGTAGTTAGCACTGATGTAATCGCAATAGAGTTTGGTCGTCGTCACGATAACGTAATGCAAAACATTCGCTCCTTGATTGATTCTGAACATTTAGATGCCCTTGATTTCAAGGAGACCTCATACGTAGATAAAATGAACAGAGCAAAGCCATGCTACGAACTTACTGAGCGTGGTTTTCTGATCGCAATGCCATTCATCGGCGGCGAGAAAGCAAGGGATGGTCAGGTTCGTCTGGTTGATAGTTTTATTGCTTACCGGGAAAAAGCTAAATGTGAAGCGGCTATTCAAGCAGAGCGGGATTTAGCTAGGGTTGAATACCGACCAATGACCAATGCGATCAAGATCAGCAAAGAAGCGGAAGGGAAAGAGGCTGAACATTATCACTTCAGCAATGAAGCCAACCTGATAAACCGCATTGTGCTTGGCGCAACTTCTGCGAAGTTCAGGAAAGAGAATGAAATCGGAAAGGCCGAGGCGATTCGTGACTATTTGACCGCTGAGCAAATCCGGGCCATTACTGAGCTTCAGCGTGCAGACACGGTATTCATCAATATGGGCTGGGACTTTGAAAAGCGTAAGTCTGAGCTGACCAGGATGTTTGAGCGAAACCACAAAACACCGCTCATTGAAGAGCAACACCGGTTGGCGGCCTGATATCCCAAAGTGTTAAATCACACTTTGAATATAAATCAATTGGTTACAGATTGAGAGCCACTTTCACAACGGCTCTCAATCATTACAGACATAAAACATCATAAAGGAATCCCCATGACGACTAATGTAATTCACCAATCTGGAAAGACTGTAAAAGTCGCCACTTCAGGCGATGCATATGTATTGCCTGCCGCCACACCAACAGTGTTAGGTGGTGTAAAGAAAGCCGCAACTGTTGCCGATTGCACGGTAGCCGCAGATGGCACAAGCGCAGGAAATCAACTTAATGCGTTGCTAACGTCATTACGTGCTGCTGGCATTATCGTTTAAAGAACAATATCTCGTCGGGTTAGAAATCCTCCGAGAGTGGAAAGTGGGATGTGCTGAAAAATGTCAATCAATGTTATTGAAAGTTTCGAGTTATGGATTCGGCCATGTCATAGCACTCAATATGTGCGAGTTGGTTATATGAGGCAGGAAACTCCAGATATGGATGTTGATTTTATTTATTGTTTTACAGACAAGGTCACCCCATCAATTAGCGCAATCAAAAAAGATTACATTGATGCGTTCAGAGTGGTAGCAACCTACGCGGAGTAGAAAATGGCAAAGCTCACTGACAAACAAGAGCTGTTTGCCCGTGAGTACCTGAAAGACCTCAATGCCACACAGGCAGCAATCAGGGCGGGTTACAGCGAAAAGACCGCCCGGAAGATAGGCAGCGAAAACCTCACAAAACCAGACGTTGCAGAACGCATCGCAGAGCTTAAGGGGGAGCGCTGTGAAGAGGTTGGCATTGACGCAGCTTACGTACTTCGACGCTTAGTTGA
>NZ_JAZGQE010000346.1:0-1774 GCF_048593885.1 Yersinia sp. 1252 StPb PI
CCACAAGTATAATATGGTTATTTAGTGTTGTGCTATTCTGCTTAAATATAATCCAATTTTTACCTGATATATACGGATAGATTTATCTACCCGGTATTTACCGGGTTAAGATTTTTGCTATGTAATCAAGTCTAACAGTCGATTTTGATGCCATGTTGTAAAAAGAACTGGCTGAACTCGGCATCAGGCTGGCGGTCGGTGACTAACGCATCAAACAGGGTCAACGCTCCAATGCTGGCAGGTTTTATTTTACCGAACTTACTGTGGTCGGCCACCAGGATTTTCTGTTGTGATTTGGCTATAGCTCGGTGCTTTAACAGAATTTCATCGAAGTTGAAACAGGTGGCGCCATACTCAATTGAAACGCCGGCTGCGGAGATAAAAGCTTTGTTTGGGCAGGCATTGTCCAGCTCATTGTGCTGACTGATCGGTGTGAAAATATAGTTATTGGGTTTGAATTCACCACCGCACAGAATCACTTTACAGTTGGGTTTGTCTTGTAGGGAAAGAAAGGTGTTAAGGGAGTAACAAATAGCAGTAAATACCAGTTCTTCGTCTATCTCGTCGATAATCGAGGGAATTGTAGTGCCGCAGTCAAAAAAAACCGTATCGTTTTCGGCGATCAACCTTGCTGCCAACTGACCAATACGGCGCTTTTCTTCCACCTGTTTGGCTTGCTGGTCAGAAACAAAATAGTTATTGGCATTATTGCTTTTAGGGTCCATCACCACATAACCACCCAACAAAATCACGGCGGTCGGCTCGGCGCTAAGATCACGGCGAATAGTCATTTCAGAGACTCGCAGCAAATTGGCCGCGTCTTTGAGGTGGATTTTGTCGGAACGCTTTAGGGCCTGAGTAAGTTTATTGATTCGTTCTGCACGGCGGGTTTCCATAAGCTATTCCTGACAAACAATTATTAATACCATACGTTGCACTATAGTTTCTTATAATACAACGTATTGCAATAAATAAGCCCGGCAGTAGCCGGGCTGACAATCGATTCGAATCTAAACAATCGATTAATAGACTTACACTGAGTTAGTAGCTTGATGCCACGGCCTGTTGGCCCGAAACGATGGTTACACCAGAGCTGGTACCAATGCGTGTCGCCCCTGCGTTGATCATGATTTCTGCTGTCTTTTGATCACGAACTGCACCAGAGGCTTTAACGCCTATTACCGGACCAACCGTAGCACGCATCAATTTAACATGTTCTTCTTTGGCACCACCGGTGCTGAAGCCTGTTGAGGTTTTCACAAAAGCTACGTCAAGCTCACGACACATTTCACAAACTTGTACGATTTGAGCATCACTTAGCAGGCAGGTTTCTAATATTACCTTCAACGGTGTAGTGGCGCAAATATCACGTACAGCCTTAATATCGGCTTTAACTTCGGCAATTTTGCCACTTTTCAGCCAGCCAACATTGATAACCATATCAATCTCTTGCGCCCCAGCGTTGATTGCTGCCTGAGCTTCAAAAGCTTTTGCTTCAGTCAGACCCGCACCCAGTGGAAAACCAATGACTGAGCACACCTTAACCGTACTACCGGCTAACTGTTGAGCGGCGACTGGCACGTATCCAGAATTAACACATACGGCATAGAAATGATGCTGTTTAGCTTCTTCACACAGCTTGATAATTTGGGCTTCCGTGGCATCCATTGCCAATAAAGTATGGTCAATGTAATTAGCATAATTGATCGTCATGATTTTTATCCTTTTGTTCATCTGTAAGTTATCACTACTGTTATAATAGTAACATTATTAG
>NZ_JAZGQE010000347.1:0-1756 GCF_048593885.1 Yersinia sp. 1252 StPb PI
ATTAATATAAGAAAGGATAATATCTTGATATTACCTGCATAGATGAAAATTCTGATATTTAGCCATATTGCAGTGATTACGCCAGAATAATCTGTAGACCAAAAGGGGCAACCAGCGAATGACCAATACCACCGGTTACCTCAATCCGTTTTTTGGTAAGCACCAAAGGATGATCTCGGGCGAAAAATGTTTCCACTTAAATGTGTTATACATCATATTGGCTCACGAAAACTGATGAAAAATCATGAAGTTTCATCGTACAGCCATTTTTTTGCAGCAAGTCCCAAAACAAACGTTGCAACAGTGCCACTTTATCTTCAGCGGCACTGCTGCCTCCCATAAAGGCCATGTTATTAATTTAATTAATAATAATTGATCAAGAACACGGCTTTACCATTCGCTTTACCCGGTGTGACGTTCGCTTCTGTTTGAATATAGCGGGCAGACAGCGGAACACGGATTGTAGAACTGCCGTCTTTTGGCAGCGTCACTGTTTGTTCTGCCGCAAAGTTAAACAGCGTTGGGGTTTGGCTACTACTTCCCCAACCAATCTGGATACCTACGCCCGATGCTGCACCGGATACCGTCGAGTCGATAGCCATAATCCCATTGGCGGCATCAATTACATTGGTAGCAGGTGTCAGGCGCACGCCAATACCGTTATTGAGCGAGTTGGATGTACTCCCCATTCCGGTATTGTAATTCATCAATATCGTCGTATTGGTACTGTTATAAAAACCGTAGAATCTAGGGCAATTTATGAGGTTAATTGACGCATCAATCCAAGGTGTTGTTGAGTTTATCCCCCTAAAAATTTCATTTTTGTCATAACGTCCCAATGCAACCGTGACATCTGGTGTGGTGCAGGTTTGCGTAGACACCGTCAGGGTTCCCTGAAAATTGATATTGTAAAAAGTAAACGGCAACCCGGTGACGGGAACAGAACCCGCATGAGTATTCACCGCGGGCTCAAGCGTAGTCGTGATACTCGGGAAATTTGCACCGCTAATCGTAAAGCTACCGGGGGTAATAGCCCCCGTTTTAATGAGCGAGACATAACGTGTTGAACCGCTAAAATCCAAGGCGCCGCCTAATTCATTGCCTACCTGCCTTATAGGGTTCTCTGTATCCGTCGTCACCGCAGGCCGGTTAACTATTATCGGATTGCCATCTGGGCTTCGTGAAATGGCCACACCAATCCCCGGAATATTGGTCTGATAAACGGCACCCGCAAACGGACCGGTCATCAAGCCGCTCAGAGGGAGTGGGGCATGGCTAATCAACGTTGAACTGCTGAACCAAAATGATTTACCTACGTCAGCCTGTGCCCACTGGCATCCCATCTTAGTGTTTCTCATCAACCAGCTGCCTTGATACAGCACCGTCCCTACGGGAATATCGACCCCCGCCGAAATCACCGGCGGAGTCAACGGCACGGTTTCCGTTTGAGTGGCGCCAGCATCAAACGAACAATTCGCCACGGCCCAGCTACTGGTGCTGATAACACTTAACAAGAGGCCGCCAAATAGCACACCCACTTTATTCATAGATAGTTTCATACATCATTGCCTCTTTTTCTGGCAGTAAATAGCATTGGGTTAGCGCCTTCCTGCAGCGTTATCGTCTTTTCCGCTGAAAAAATACGTCATATCGAAGCCTTTACTCACGAAGCGATTGCTCCTGAGGCACACAGGTCGAGGTAAACCGCATCATCGCGCTGGCTTTACCGTTGGCTAATTGCGGCGGCAGAATATAG
>NZ_JAZGQE010000348.1:0-1735 GCF_048593885.1 Yersinia sp. 1252 StPb PI
CTCATTTATATCCAAAATCATCAGCGTTGCCATCAGGCAGCCAATGAACATAACCCGCCAAATAGACTAAAGTTCAACTAATTTAGGTAAGTAAACGCGACTAACAACGTGACAGTTTCAAATAGTTAATGTATGGACATTAGATTTAACGTCAGGTGGAATTATTAATGGTCACCATAAAACACCAAAATAAATAGTGACCATCTAGACGGTCACTTATAAAAAAACTACCATTATTTCAACATACATTAAAAGTGAGTCCAAAATGATGAAGGTTCACATTTTAAGCTCATTGAACATTAGACGGTTAAATCCATCTCGGGATTATTCTTTTAACTCATCATCTACACATTCGGCTGATTCACCAAGGTAATACAAAGGATCCAGGATTTTATTAATATCCAACGTATCTGGAACATTTGCTTTCTTAAGTTCATCATGAATTGATTCAGCAAATGTGAGTTTTTTCGCTATTGAATTCATTGCTGCCTCATACAGAATATGATGTGCGGCTGGGCGGCCAATGTGTTCCGCTAATTGCATCATCACGGCTTCAGAAAGGATTAAACCGCCGGATATATCTAGATTTTTCTTCATGTTTTCAGGGTAAACATTCAAACCAGAGATCAGCTTGTGTAGCCCCTCCACAATAGATACAGCAAAAATAGACACCTCAGGTAATGACACATCCATAATATTACTCTCAGCAGCATCCCCTTCATTCATTCTTATCATTGATGTATTACCCAACATCATTCTTGAGCGCAGCAATTGTGATATACCCACCAGATTCTGGGTATGCTGTGGATTTCGCTTTTGTGACATAGTGGAACTGCCTACTTTGCCATGATGAAAACTCTCTTCAACTTCAGCAACCTCGGTTCGTTGTAAGAAAATAACTTCTTCACCAATTTTTTCTACGGTAGCAGCAAGTAAGCCAAAAACATTAATGTAAGCGGCTAATGAGTCACAAGACGATCTGACAGGGATCGTCGATGATTTAAGATCCAGTAGCTCTGCGACTTTATTCTGCACATTTCGTCCATTGCCACCCATCGCTGAAAAAACACCCACGGCGCCCCCCATCGTGACGATGAAAGCATCCTCAGCGGCATGTATTAAGCGCGCTCTATGTCGCCGGATTTCAGCACGCCAGCCTGCAACTTTAAAACCGAAGGTGATCGGCAGTGCATGCTGACCATGCGTTCTNCCCGCCTGAGGAATATTCTTCGTATCGGCGGCAAGCTTAGCCATTGCATTAAGCACATTATCAAGTTCTGACAGAATAATGTTATGTGTTTTTCTTAATTGTAATACAGCACCTGTATCAAAAATATTTTGGGTTGTGGCACCCCAATGTATATATGACGCAGCTTCAGTACCACAAATGGCTTCATATTGACGCAATACAGGTACAAAAGGGTGCATGGTTTCTTTAATACCTGCAGATATTTTATCTGTATCTAACAGTTTAACATGAGCCTTCTCTGCAATTATGTCCGCAGCAAACTTGGGGATCATCCCTAATTCAGCTTGGGCTAATGCCAATGCTGCTTCTACATCGAGCCAGCTTTGAATTGTGCTCAGATCAGACCAGATATCTTTTGCTTTCTGGCTGAACCAATGTCCAGTGATACATGAGTCAAACATTCCCACACTTGCCATAATTCACTTACCTCAGGTTTATCATTTTAGTTATGATAAAATATACATTGATATATACAGTGATATTTAT
>NZ_JAZGQE010000349.1:0-1721 GCF_048593885.1 Yersinia sp. 1252 StPb PI
TGGTGAAATATAATGAACAGATATTCGAAATCAGCCATTGAATATGGCTAATAAATGGAGATACATCATGTCACTAAAGCCCCCAGCAGAAACACAAGTTATTACGTGGATAATCATCGGTGTCCTATCTGCCTGGGGAGGGGTGGTGAGATATCTAATAGATAAACAAGGAACCCGTTGTAAATGGAGTTGGATGGCTGTAATTAGCCAAGTAATAATATCGAGTTTCACCGGTTTATTAGGTGGATTATTGAGCTTTGAAAGCGGTGCTAGCTATTACATGACATTCATATTTTCTGGATTGTTTGGTGCAATGGGCAGCACAGCTCTGAGCTATATATGGCGTCGTTTCTTCAATCCTTCAGGGAGGTAAAATGAGTAACTTTATTCTTAGCCACATCAGTAAGAGTAATTTACGAGGCGTTCATCCCCATCTTATTAACATTGTGTATTTGGCGCTTGAGATTACAGATATAGATTTTTGTGTCATTGAAGGCGTCCGTGATATTTCACGTCAACGCCAAATGGTACTAACCGATAAAAGCCAAACGTTAAATAGTCGTCATTTAACTGGACATGCTGTAGATCTTGCCCCATGGATAAATCAATCTATTCCATGGGATAATTGGAGTGCATTTAAAGTAGTTGCAGACGCAATGAAAATTTCCGCAGAAAAATTAAATATTCTCATAGTATGGGGGGGCGATTGGAAGACGTTAAAGGATGGCCCACATTTTGAACTCTCACGAAAGAGCTACCCATGATATTACCTATTTCAAAAATGTATAGTATCGGACTATTTCTAGTCATACTACTTGTTTGTGTATTATGGATACGCTATCAGCAACGAGCTTATAACCAAATTCAACAAGATAATAAGCAATTGAAAATGCAAAATGGCTTATTAAACAACCGGTTTTTACAACTAAAAAGTCAGGCTGAAAATTTAGCTTTTGTCATAACTAAACAAGCTCAAAATCACACTGAATTGGAGACAAAAAATGATTTATTCCGTCAAAAGACTCGTGCCGCTTTGGCGAAAACCCCTTTAGCTAATCAGCCTGTCCCAGTTGATGTTATCCGGTTTCAGCGCGAACTTATCGAACCAAAATAGCTATCATTTCGAGTTTATTCCTCGCTCTATTTTTGAAAGAAGCGACGCGCCACCATTCGATGTTGAGCGTTGGGGTGATTATCCAGATTATTTTTCCCGTCTATATCTAGCGTTGGAAAAGTGTAATCTGGATAAAGCCACTGCCGCAGAGCTAATTTTTTTTGACATGAAATACCTAAAGTCCCCTACGAAAAATCAAGAGTCATATCTTGCCCCCCTATCATGGCGCGATTCATATGTATTATGGTAATGAAAATGAACTCTTGCTAGAGTTGCGGCCGTAATAATCATGAGCCAACAATGTTCCAATTTTCAATCAACATTATGTTTCTCATTGCATTTTCTCAGAAAATAAACCCAGTAATATAATCTCAGAGTTGAATCCCATTGGTTATTTATGGGGGCTTTATCTTTACCAATCAGAGTAAAAAAACACATTCGATTATCGCAAGGTGTTCTATCAACTAATCAAATAGACACTGTCAGTAACTGGTTAACTTGCGACTAATTATAATGAAAAATTAAATTACCGTATTATGCCGAATCTATAAGTGAAAGTAATATAACAGTAAGATAAAATACAGAATAAATAATTAAAATAAAAACA
>NZ_JAZGQE010000034.1:0-34715 GCF_048593885.1 Yersinia sp. 1252 StPb PI
TCACAAATTTTTATCAATTGCCACGTTCTCTCTCAAGTGCTCTCCGTTTAAGATTAGTTGTAAAGGATATTGGTCTAGTTCAGCCCAACAGCGTATTCAAAGCCTATGCGGGTTTTTTATATCTTGAAATCCTGGGGTGGAAATTAAGCTTTCGGTTTTTTTATAAAAATAATTAAAGTAATTCAAACATCTGCCGATAACCATACTGATACTTATATGCTCATTAAAATAATCTGGGTAGCCAGAGCAATAAATTAAAGATGGGGAATGGCAGGTGAGCGAAACGTCTAAAGAAAATTTTGTCAAAACGAATAAATTAGCGATCTGTGCAATTCTTCGAGATTTAAAGAAGAACGATACCGCAGTGATGGTTATGCATGCGCGCGGACAATTTATCAGCCGTATTCTGGATGTGGTACCTGAGACGAATCAGTTTATTTTTGATTTTGGTAGTGTAGAACACGAGAACCGTCTGGCCCTTGCTGCTAATCAATTGACTATTATTGCAGAACCTACGGGCGCAAAAATTGAATTTACTTGTAATTCACTGAAAGAAATAAAATATTTATCACTACCTGCCTTTAGCACGGCTATTCCTGAGCAGCTTTATTTTATCCAACGGCGGGAATATTTTCGTGTAAACATCCCTCAATGGCCGCCTTATTATTGTTCTGGGAAATTCACTGATGGCAGTAATTTCTCGTACACATTAGGGGATATTTCCCTGGGGGGCATGGGGCTGTATGCAGTGAAAGGCAGTGAGTTCCCCCTTCAGGAATGCGGTATTTTACGAGATGCCTCAGTGGATTTATGTGGTTTTGGTGTTTTTAAGCTGGACCTGCAGTTTATCCGGGCCATTGATAAACAAGTAGTGAATAACAAAGGTGAAACCCTCACAGTACAACGCTTGAGTTTTAAATTTCCTCGTCTGAGTCCAATCCAAGAAAAAGGGCTGCAACGCGCCATTTTTGAGTTAGAGAAACAGCAAACTGCCAAGGCTCGAAAATTTCAAGACAGCATCTAGTTTCTGAAAGTATGGGGTGATTACCAACAGTCTGTGTAATAGTGGGAAGGCGGCAGGTATTTAAATTACAGTACCTGCTGTTAATGCAACCTTTTGATTTATTTCTCTCATTTTATGCCCTGATCCTTAATTTCTCCTTTGGGCTATAGTTAATACTATTCAGCTTTTTTGCTGTCGTACGTTTATTGCGTATCGTCAGCCTTTACTCGCCCCTTTTTTATGACTGGATACTTTGGTGTATCCGTCTTTTGCTTTCCACCTTCACTCGGCATTTTTGACAGCATTCTGCCTGTAAGGCGTTTTCTGCTCAATATCACGCGGCTCGCACGGCTCAGGAAGCTCACCTGAGCAATCCGTTTGGATACGCCTTTTAACGGCTATTCCCGACTTTTCATTATGCAGATTGCCATCAGACTGTATGAGCACCCGACCAGAAAGGTACCTATGAAATTATTTCTAAAGGCTATTCTTGGATCACCCACCGCAGCGACTACCCCTTGGCATGATACTGCACCTGTAAGGGATGAACTATTCAGTGTGGAGCGATTGGAACAGCATGCTGAGAGCCTTGCCAAAGCGCAGTCGATAACTACCCACCCACCACGGGTATCTACTTTGCATGCCCGCCTGAATGATAACGCCAATACGCTGCTGGCAGCATATCGGGCCAGTGCCGCAGAACTGGAAAAGGGCCGCGCAGTAGTCCCTGCGGCTGAGTGGCTGTTGGATAATTATCATCTGGTTGAAGAGCAGATCCGCGAGATCCGTGATGATTTGCCGCCGGGTTATTACCGTCAATTGCCGAAACTGGCCGACGGCCCCTTCGCTGGCTATCCACGGGTATTTGGCATTACCTGGGCTTTTGTGGCGCACACTGACAGCCATCTGGACCCGGATGTATTATGCCGTTTTATTATGGCGTATCAGCGTGTTCAACCGCTGACGATTGGTGAACTCTGGGCGGTGGCGATTACGCTGCGTATTGTGCTGATAGAGAATTTACGCCGTCTGGCTGATCAGATAACTCAAGGTCGTAAAGATCGGGCAGATGCTGAGGCGCTGGCGAATCGCTTATTGGACGCCGGCGATAGCCGATTGGCTCTGGAGTCTGATATTGCGGTGCGATCCAGTGAACCTTTATCTGAGCAATTTGCATCTCAATTGGCAAAGCGGTTACGTGATCAAGACCCACGCACCACGCCAGCATTGGGCTGGCTGGAAGATCGCCTTCAATTACAAGGGCTATCGATTAGTGAAGTTGTACAACGAGCTCAACTACGGCAGGGGGCATCTAACGTTTCGGTCCGAAATGTTATTACCAGTATGCGGTTGATCTCGGATATTGACTGGGCTGATCTGTTTGAGAGTGTAAGCCTGGTCGATGAATGTTTACGCCAGGGTAGCACTTTCGCCAGTATGGATTTTCAAACCCGCAATCTGTACCGCAGTGCCATCGAACAATTATGCCGAGGTTCCACCTTCACAGAACTGGAAATTGCCGCTCTTGCCCTGCAAGTCGCACAAACTACAGCTGAGGCCGCAGAACCAGAGAATGTCGAACGCTGCCGTGACCCAGGCTATCACTTGATTGGGGCGGGAAGGCGTGAATTGGAGAATCAACTCAGATTCAGTCCTTCAATACGTTTGTGGTTTAGCCGCTTGAGCGTCAGCTTTGGTGTTGGCGGTTTTATGGGGGCCATTTTTCTGGTCACTGCCGGATTACTGGCATTGGCGCTGTGGGCGCTCTCTTTCCCCGGACTGGCGACGGGCTGGCTGGTATTATTTACCTTAATCGCATTTATCCCTGCGACAGATGTGGCAACTGCCCTGGTAAACCGCGTTATCACCTGGAGCTTTGGTGCCACGATTTTACCGGGATTGGAGCTAACCAGTGGCGTACCGGATGGATTGCGTACCTTGGTGGTGGTGCCCACGTTGCTCACCAGTAAAAGTGATTTATTGGCGCAAATCGAGCAGCTAGAAGTCCACCATTTATCGGGGGCTATCGGTTCTCTTACCTTTGCTCTGCTGTTGGATGGGGTTGATGCAGACCAGCAAGTCATACCGAGTGATGGTCCACTACTGCTATTAGCCGATGAGGCTATTGCACGGCTTAATCAACAATATGGCCCCGGTCCTGCCGGGCCGCGCTTCCTGCTGTTGTACCGTCAGCGAAGGTTTAATGAAAGTGAAAACCGCTGGATGGGCTGGGAGCGTAAACGGGGCAAGTTGCATGAACTTAACCGCCTGTTACGGGGGGCGACGGACACCTCATTTATTGCCACCGCCGCCGGTGAACCACAGGTGCCAACCGATGTGCGTTATGTCATTACGCTGGATGCCGATACCCGACTGCCACGCGATGCTGCCCTGCGCTTGATTGGCAAAATGGCGCATCCGCTGAACCAACCACGCTTTAGTGCGGACCAGCAGCGGGTCACCGATGGTTATGGCATCCTTCAGCCACGTGTGACGCTGGCATTGCCGATGGGCAAAGGTGGATCGTTATACCAACGGGTATTTTCTGGTCCTGGGGGGATGGACCCTTACGCAGCCGCAGTTTCAGATGTTTATCAGGATATGTTTGGCGAAGGCTCTTATACCGGCAAAGGTATTTATGATGTCGATGCGTTTGAAGCCTCGCTGGCCGGCAGGGTGCCAGAAAATGCCTTACTCAGCCATGATCTGTTTGAGGGGATTTTTGCCCGTGCCGGATTGGCTTCGGATATTGAAGTGGTGGAAGAGTCACCCGCCCGCTATGACGTAATTACCAAGCGTCAGCATCGCTGGACGCGGGGTGACTGGCAATTACTGCGTTGGGTGGTCAGGAACGACAAAGACAGCAAAAATGTTCCATTGCTGGGCCGTTGGAAAATGGTGGATAACTTGCGCCGCTCACTGGTTGCTCCCTTTGCGCTAATGTTGCTGGGTTGCAGTTGGATGCTACCCATGCCTGCTGCGTGGGTTGGGGTGTTGGTAGTCATCTTGCTGATCGCGTTCCCCTCTTTTCTACCCATTTTGTTCTCATTATGGCCGGCTCAGAATACTCGGCTGAGTAACCATTTACGTTCTTTACTCGATGATACTAAACGAGCAGGCAGTCAGACGTTGTTGTCATTGATTTTCCTGGCTGACCACGCCTGGCAGATGGTTGATGCTATTGGCCGCACGCTAATTCGCCTGTTTATTACCCATCGTAATTTACTGGAGTGGACCACCGCTGCACAATCTGCCGGTAAACCCCACCCCGGTGTCGCCGGTTTTTATCGTCATATGGCGGGCGGAACGCTATTAGGTTTGCTGATGGCCGCCATTGCATTGATGGTTTCGCCCTTGGCCTGGCCACTGATTTTACCCTTTGCCATTATATGGTTTTTCGCTCCGGCCATCGCGTTGTGGGTCAGCCGTTCCCATCAGGTAGCACAACATAAACCGATAACGGCGGAAGATATCCCCGAGTTGCGTCTGACCGCCCGGCGCACTTGGCGCTTCTTCGAAACCTTTGTTACCCCTGATGAAAACATGCTGCCGCCTGATAACTTTCAGGAAGATCCAAAACCGGTGGTGGCACACCGCACTTCACCGACCAATATGGGATTGTATTTACTCTCGACAGTGGCTGCTCGCGATTTTGGTTGGGCGGGTACCTATCGCACCTTGGTGCGGCTGGAAGCAACCTTTGAAACCTTTCATAAACTGGCGCGTTTCCGCGGGCATTTCTTTAACTGGTATGGCACGCAGGATCTACGGGCGCTGGAACCGGCTTATGTTTCTTCGGTAGACAGTGGCAACCTGGCCGGGCATTTGATTGTGCTGGCCAATACCTGTGAAGAGTGGGCGGCAGAACCGCTGGCGACTAACGGCGCTAAGGGGTTGATGGATAACCTGTTGTTGGCCGAGATATCCTTTAACGCGTTACCCGCGGGTGATGCTGATTTTAAACGTAAGCTGTGGGCGGTTTTAGAACAAATCCGTATGGATTTAAAGGGGGTCGGTGACGCTGAAATGTTACCGCTGTCGTTAAAACCGTTATTAGTCAAAGCCTCAGCGATGGTGCATGGTGTCGCACGTTCTATTGATGATAATGCATTTATTGATTTGAGTTATTGGATTGAAGTACTGATTTCGGCGGCCGCTGAACATGAATATGACCAGCAACTCACGCAGGAGATGCAGGAGCAAGTTAATGATCGGTTGTTGAAATTGGCTGCTGAATCCCGCCATATGGCGCTGGCGATGGATTTTGCTTTCCTGCTTGATCCCGAGCGTAAATTGTTATCCATCGGTTATTCGTTGGTGGATAACAGCCTTGATCCGAGTTGCTACGACTTACTGGCCTCAGAGGCTCGCCTTGCCAGTCTATTTGCTATCGCCAAAGGCGATGTGCCGACTCGTCATTGGTTCCGTCTGGGGCGAGCGGCGACCCCGATTGGTAAAGGGGCTGCGCTGATTTCATGGTCTGGCTCGATGTTCGAATACCTCATGCCCTCACTGGTGATGCGCGCGCCGGCGGGCAGCTTGCTGGAACAAACGAATCAACTGGTGGTTGAACGGCAACAGGCTTATGGCCGCAGCTTGAATATCCCGTGGGGCATTTCTGAGTCGGCGTACAGTGCACGTGATATCGAGTTTACTTATCAATATTCTAACTTTGGTGTCCCTGGGTTGGGGTTAAAACGTGGTTTATCAGAAAATACCGTAATCGCGCCTTATGCTACCGGGCTGGCAGCTATGATTGATCCACACGGTGCGCTACAAAACTATGAAAAACTGGCGGAGATGGGTGCGTTAGGCCGCTATGGTTACTATGAAGCACTGGATTTCACCCGCTCGCGCTTGCCGGAACATCAGCAGGTGGTAATTGTACGCAACTATATGGCGCACCATCAGGGGATGACCATTGTTGCTATTGCCAATACCTTACAGCAAGGACGGATGCGTAACCGTTTTCACCATGAGCCAATGATTCAGGCTTGCGAATTACTGTTGCAGGAGCGGATGCCGCGCAATGTGGCGATTGCTTATCCTCGGACCGAGGAGGTGTTGCTGTCCGCGGTGGCAGACAGTGCATTACCAACCATTCGCCGCTTGTCCTCACCGGTTATTGGAGCACCCGTGACTCACCTGTTATCCAATGGCCGTTATGCTGTGATGCTGACCAGCGCGGGGGCTGGCTACAGCCGATGGCTGGATGTCGCGGTCACTCGCTGGCGGGAAGATGCTACTTGTGATGATTACGGCTCCTTTATTTTCCTGCGTGATTTACGCAGTGGCCGCAGTTGGTCTGCCGGGGCGCAACTGGCCGCCAGTGATAATGCCCATCGTGAGGTGATTTTCAGTGAGGATCATGCCGAATTTATCTGCCGCGACGGTACGCTGACCAGCACCATGGATGTGCTTATCTCCAGTGAAGATGATGGTGAAGTACGGCGGATCTCGTTACTTAACACGGGCCGCCGTGCGCGGGAGATTGAACTGACCTCTTATGCTGAGGTGGTACTCACTGCGGCCGCAGCAGACAGTGCGCATCCGGCATTCGCCAAAATGTTTGTGGTTACTGAATATCTGGCGGAATTGGGTACATTAATTGCGACGCGGCGGCCCAGAACAGCACAAGAACCACAAGTCTGGGCGGCGCATTTCTTGGTTGCTGATGGCCTGCCGATGAGTGAGCTGCAATATGAATCGGATCGGGCCAAGTTTATTGGTCGCGGTAACCGGGTTATTAGCTCGGCTGCCATGCAAGTGGGAGTGGCACTGTCAAATACCGTGGGTACAGTGCTGGATCCGATATTCTCACTGCGCCAGAGCTTGCTGGTACCGGCGGGCAAGACCGTTACGGTTTCCTTCTGGACACTGATTGCTTCATCGAAAGAAGCTTTGCTGGATATGGTGGATAAACACCGTGACCGCAGTGCGTATGACCGTGCTAAAACATTGGCCTGGACCCAGGCACAGGTGCAGTTACGCCATTTGGAGATTAAAGCTGAGGAGGCGGCAGATTTTCAGCAACTGGCCGCGCCTATTTTGTATGCCGATGCCCGCTTCCGTTCGCCATCGACAACTATCATACGTGGTGCAGGGATCCAATCAGTATTATGGACTCAATCCATATCGGGTGATTTGCCGATAGTTCTGCTGCGTATTGATGATATCGAAGACATTGATCAGGTGCGGCAATTACTGCGCGCACATGAATACTGGCGCATGAAACGTTTGGCGGTTGATCTGGTTATCATCAATGAACGGGCGTCTTCTTATGTACAAGATTTGCAAATCGCTATAGAAACCGCAGTGCGCAGTAGCCAGTCACGACCACACTTGGGTGATCAGCTACGGCAAGGTTCGGCCTATGCCTTGCGTGCTGATCTGATGAGTGCAGAGACTCGATCGCTACTCCGTTCGGTTGCTCGGGTGGTGTTATCAGCCCGCTATGGCACATTGGGTAATCAACTCAACCATCTGTTATTCACTCTGGACAAGAAAATTGTTCCTTCGGATAAAAAGCTGTTCGCAACGGATAAAAAATTATTCACATCAGATAAGCGCCTGTTAGCACAGGATAAAAAGTTATTAACAGCCGATAAGAAAGTCAGTTTCTCACTGGTCAAACCGGTTAACTTGCCGACGGCAACCTTATTACCCTTACCTGAAAATCTGGAGTTCTTTAATGGTCTGGGAGGGTTTGGCCTGCAAGGGCAGGAATATATAACTTGCCTGAATGATGGGGAAAATACCCCCGCGCCCTGGGTTAATGTAATTTCCAATCAGACCTTCGGTTTTCAGGTTTCGGCTACCGGTAGTGGCTATACCTGGGCTGAAAATAGCCGAGAAAACCAGATAACGCCGTGGCTCAATGATCCCGTTATCGATTCCTCTGGCGAATGCCTGTATCTGCGCGATGAAGACTCTGGGCTACTCTGGAGCCCTACGGCACAGCCGATCCGCGATGGTGGCACCTATATCGCCCGCCACGGTCATGGCTATAGTCGGTTTGAGCATCAGGCTAATGGTATTGGCATGACGCTGCTGCAATTTGTGCCGCTGGCGGATCCTATCAAGATATCCCGTCTGACATTGCGCAATATGTCGGATAAACCACGGCGTATCTCGGTGACCGCCTATGCCGAATGGGTACTGGCGACCTCTCGCGGGGCGACCGGGCCATTTATTATTACCGAAATGGATGAACCAACCGGTGCCATGTTGGCGCGAAATCCCTGGAGCACCGCCTTCCCCGGCAGAGTTTCCTTCGCTGACTTAAATGGACAGCAAACTAGCTGGACCGCCGATCGTAGCGAGTTCCTTGGACATTATCGAGACAGCTCTGCACCGTTAGCCCTATCGGCAATAATACCGCTTTCCGGTACGACCGGTGCCGGGTTTGATCCCTGTAGTGCGCTGCAACAAACGATTGAACTGGCGGTGGGCGAGCAGGTAGAGGTGGTGTGGTTTATCGGCCAGTGTGCTTCAGTGAGTGAGGCACAAGCTTTAATTACCCGTTACCGTACGGCAAATCTGGATGCGGTGTTGAGTGACGTCACCGATTACTGGCGTACCTTGCTGAAGGCTATCCAGGTGAAAACGCCGGATCGACAGATGGATATCATGCTCAACGGCTGGCTGCTTTATCAAACGCTGGCATGCCGTGTTTGGGCAAGGTCGGCATTTTATCAGGCCAGTGGCGCTTATGGTTTCCGCGATCAATTACAAGACGGCATGGCGCTAACCTTTGTTCAACCGGATACGACGCGACATCACCTATTGCGCGCCGCCGGGCGACAATTTATCGAAGGTGATGTACAGCACTGGTGGTTGCCTCACTCCGGGCAGGGGGTGCGAACTCGCATCTCTGATGACCGGGTTTGGCTCTCTTTTGCCACCGCCACGTATATTCTTGCAAGCGGTGATAGCGGTGTGCTGGATGAAACAGTACCGTACCTCGAAGGGCCGATATTGCACCCAGGCGAACACGATGCTTTCTTCCAGCCACTGGTGGCACAGGAAAACGCCTCACTGTTTGAACATTGTGCCAAAGGGTTGGATCAATGCATTGAATTGACCGGAGAGCTTGGTTTACCGCTGATGGGGACCGGTGACTGGAATGATGGCATGAACCGAGTCGGTGAAGGGGGAAAAGGGGAGAGTGTTTGGTTGGGTTGGTTGCTGGTGGCAACGCTGAAAATGTTCATTCCGTTAGCGAGCAAGCGTGACCCTCGACGGGCCAGGCAGTGGCAGGAACATCTCAGCGGTTTAATCGAGGCATTAGAGCGGGAAGCATGGGATGGCGACTGGTATCGCCGTGCAACCTTTGATAATGGCAGTTGGCTGGGATCTAAAGCGTGCAACGAGTGCCGTATTGACTCTATTGCCCAGTCGTGGGCGGTGCTATCGGGGGCCGCAGACCCACTACGAGCCGTACAAGCAATGGCTTCACTGGAGCAACATCTTATTCGTCCCGATGATGGGATGGCACTGCTATTCACTCCGCCTTTTGACAAAACGCCAGATGATCCTGGTTATATCAAAGGCTATCCTCCTGGTTTACGGGAAAACGGGGGGCAATATAGCCATGCTGCCATGTGGGTGATTTTAGCCTTTGCTGAATTAGGTGAGGGGGATAAGGCCCGCAACCTGTTTGCATGGCTCAATCCGATAAATCATGGCAATACCCCTGCGGGGATTGCGCGTTACAAAGTCGAACCCTATGTGGTCGCAGCCGATGTCTATTCAGTCGCACCTCATGTTGGGCGCGGTGGCTGGACGTGGTATACCGGTTCTGCGGGCTGGATGCAGCGCGCGGGTATGGAAGGTATTCTGGGGATCCGGCGTGAAGGCGGGGAACTGGTGATTAATCCTTGCATACCCGCCAGTTGGCCGGGATTTGAGGCGACGGTTAATCTGGCTAACACGCGCTATGTTATTCGTGTTGAAAGTCCGGCCCAGCGCTGTCAGGGGATTAGTTCGGCGACATTGAATGGTTTAGCACTCGCCTATCAATCCGACGGGGTACGAGTTGCTCTGGATGGTGGCGAATACGAACTGATTATTATTTTATAACCAATATCGATTCAGTCGGGGTAGTCAATTAGCACTATCTTGACTGAACAAAATAAAAACTGAAAAATATGTTGAATTATCATGCAACTGCCCCAATATTATAAACTTGTCACTAAGGAGGTTGCGCATGGGAATTAGCGAAGAAGAGAGTATCCGCCGTCTGACTGATGAGAAAAGCTCTATTGGTCATTCGGCTAAATGGGTGGCAATCATTTCTGCTATCTATTTCATTATAATGCTGTTTTATCAGCATGAGTTAGGTGTGTTAACACTGGCGGGCGGGATTTTTGTTGTATCGTTTTCCATTTGGATGAAGAAACGCCAAAAAGTGAAATCTTACAAAAACCAACTGCAACAGATGGGCGACGATAAAGCAGTTTAACGCAGGCCACCATCTGATGAACTGTTAGTCCGATGTTCCGGCTTTTATTTTTCGTTTGCAGTGATGCAAGCGCCATCTGCTTATTGTCTTTCGCCTCGTAGTCGCCTGTTTATCCCTATGGTTTTCTTGCCAGTGATTTGGACATATTAAATCCTGTTACTACAAATGCCATTTGTTCATACAATCTTTTCGCTTGTGGATTATCCGCAGCGACCCGCAGCTTTATCTCAAATATGCCCTGAGCGACCAGTATATTTTCTAATTCCTGTAAACACGCAGAACCATAGCCTTTACGCTGATGTTGCGGCAGAACATAGAAATCTTTAATAAAAGCTGCACTGTCATTGTTAGCCTGGCCGTACCATAAATAACCCACCAGTGCATTATTATCGCTCTCGCCATCCTTATTTTCGATGCAATACAGACGGTCACCGGGAGTATTAACACCCTCTGGTAAGTAACCATCAAAAATTTGCGTTGCATGAGCCAATGCTTGCTCGATGCTATAACCACTATTGGATGATAAATCTTGCGCATACTCACTAATAAAGAGATTCCGATAGTCATTTAGCTCTTCGGTATGCATTGCTCTGAGTGTGACCATAATATTCCCTTGGTATTTGAAGTGCTAAGGGGGTTAGCGGCGATCTCACCCCTGAATAAGCTTATGGAGATGCGTTTACTTGCGGTCTGCCTACAACTCCAATAGCTTTGTGTATATAGTAGATTTAGTTCGAGATAAACATAGTAACGTTTTGTAGGAAATAAGATACATAAAGTAAATCAGAAGGTTAAACCATAAAAGGGGATGTAATGACCATGCAGAATAGCCATAAAGATGCCGTTGAGCGGCAATTTGGCGATCAAGCCAATGCTTATCTGACCAGTGCGGTTCACGCTCAAGGTAAAGATTTACAGCGTCTGGCTACACTATTGCAATCTGATGGCGATGCCCGTTTACTTGACCTTGGATGTGGTGCCGGACATGCCAGTTTTACCGCTGCGGCAGTGGTGAAATCTGTAGTTTCTTATGATCTTTCAGCGCAAATGTTGCAAGTGGTCAGTCAGGCGGCAACAGATAAAGAACTGACTAATATTGAAGTACAGCAAGGATTAGCAGAGTCATTGCCGTTTAATGATCAGAGTTTTGATATTGTTATCAGCCGTTATTCTGCCCATCATTGGCATGATGTCGGCCAAGCATTACGAGAAGTTAAACGTGTATTACGCCCCGGCGGAAAGATAATCTTTATGGATGTAGTTTCCCCCGGTCATCCGGTGCTGGATATTTATTTGCAGACCGTGGAGGTGTTACGTGATACCTCACATGTGCGAAATTACTCTCCCGGAGAATGGCTGGCACTAGTGACCGATGCCGGGTTAGTGATAAATGAAGTCACCTCCGATAGACTCTATTTGGAGTTCAGTAGTTGGATTGCCAGAATGCGTACTCCACAGCATTTTGCTATCGCGATCCGTGAGTTACAAAAATCAGCATCTGATGGTGTCATTAAGCATTATGAGATCCAAACTGATGGTTCATTTACCAGTGATATTATGATGATTGTAGCAAAGCGTGACTGATACCCATCACCTTTCAAGCCGCCTGCATCTTGCAATATATAGGGTCTACCAGCAGGCGGCGGTGTTAATGCATCGACGATTGCCCATAAATATTTGTGATTTATTTTTCTAATGACACAAATTAATTTATTTTCTCCTTATTACTCTCACAATGATTGAGCTTCTTTACATTGCATTACGTCACCTTGCGTTGGTCCGCCCATAATTAACCTCACCAAGACGTTACATATAACCCGTCAGTTGGAGCATATTATGAAACTATTACCTGTTATCATCGCTACACTTATTACTACCACCTCATTCGCCACTCTGGCCGCGCAAGAAATTAGCTCAGAACAAGCCACTAAATTGCAAAGTATGGGGGTGATTTCTCTTTCTAATGTTAGCGGTTCACCCATGGATGTGGAATCAGCATTGAATACCAAAGCGAGCGCTGATGGTGCCAGCCACTATCGGGTCATTGGTATCAGTAACCCTGGTGATTCCAGCCATTACAACGCCAGTGCCGAGATTTATCGTTAATGTTCTAAGCCTAAGTTAGTGTGAGTGAAATATTTAGATACTATATTGATATGGCAATATTTTTTTAATCAGACTCTAAAAATAGGTTAACAATAGTGGGTCATTGTTAACCTAAGACTGTACATTTCATTATTACCCATCGGTACTATCAATTTATCTGCTAAAAATAATTAACTCTTAGAGCAATCTTAATGCGCTCTTAATAAATATAAGGTGTTATTGTGGTCCATTCGGGTTTCCGAGGAGAGGCTATGCTAAACACTGTCCGGCGTAATTTTAAAAGTCAGTTTTCCTATTTACAGCGCTTTATTGCCTCACCACGTACCGTTGGTACGTTAGCTCCTTCTTCGCCTTGGTTATGTCAGGCGATGTTGAATCAGGTAGATTGGACCCAAAACCTTAATATTGCTGAATTAGGGGCTGCTGATGGTGTACTGACAAAGCGTATTTTGTCACATATGTCAGCAAAGTCTCACTTACAGGCCTACGAGATTCAGCCACACTTTGTTCATGCATTACACCAGATCAAAGATTTACGTTTGCAGGTAGCTGATCGTTCAGCCGAACAGTTGGATCAGAATTACGATGTGGTATTTTGTTGTTTGCCATTACTCTCGATCCCAACCAAGATCAGTATTAGAATATTGCAGCAAACTCAGCAGCGCTTACGCGCTAACAGCGGAGTGTTAGTCTTATTTCAATACAGCCACCTTTCCGAGCCACTGTTATCTCGTTATTTCACGTGGAAAAAGATACGCGTGGTACGTAATTTCCCTCCTGCATTGGTGTATATTTGTCAGCCCCGTTAATGGTCTAACCTTGATAGTCACCTCATATTACCTGTGCAATAGCCTCTGGTTTGCCAGAGGATTATCAGGCAAAAAGCCCAATCGTATTGATCAAATACACGCTTGAGTGTGACTTTCAGCGACTTCTCGCTCTCATCCAAATGCCTTCCCAATTCAATTGAACTGATAGATAAGTAGGTTGTACTGGCAGGTTTACGTTTCGATCAGTTTGATGCTTTCGCCGGTAAAGGGCGGCCTTTCGTCATCAATCCCGATAGCTCTGATAGTCAATTGATCCCTCGTACCGATGTGGTCTATAAGCTGACACCGAAAGTTTCTCTTTATGACAGTTACAGTGGATCCTTCAAACCTAATTTGTCTATTGCCAACCAGATTGATTGCCACCGCAGCAGGGGCAATTTTGGGAGGTTGGCAGTAAAGTAGAATGGCTAATGGTGTATCGTTAATTTTACGATGCTGTAAAGTTTGCACTACCCTTAATTATCGGTATGATTCGCATCTACAGTGTAGAGCTGAGTGTTAATCCTATTTAGCTGGTCGACAATAGTGGCCAATTTTTTGATGCCGAGAATTTATCCTCAGAAGTTGATGCGAAAGGACTTTCAAGTAATGACACAGACTATCTTCATGGTAGGCGCGCGCGGTGCGGGTAAGACAACGGTAGGGAAGGCGTTGGCACAGGCGTTGGGATATCGTTTTATAGATACTGATCTGTTTATGCAGCAAACCTCACAGTTGAGTGTTGCTGAAGTGGTTGCTCGCGAAGGCTGGGAGGGTTTCCGCCAGCGAGAAAGTATGGCTCTACAGGCTGTCACTGCGCCTAAAACTGTTGTTGCAACCGGTGGTGGAGCGGTGCTCGCTGTTGAGAATCGTACTTTTATGCGTAAGCATGGGCAGGTTATCTATTTACGCGCATCAGCGAATGTGTTGGCTGAACGATTAGCCGAAGACCCGGAAGATGCCCAGCGACCAAGTCTTACAGGCAAACCGATCGTAGAGGAAATGCAGGATGTGCTGGCTAGCCGGGAAGCTCTGTATCAAGAGGTTGCCCACTATGTGCTGGATGCGACTCAAGCGCCGCAAGATGTTGTTGAACAAATTTTGCAGCTTTTGACTGATGAAACCGTAAAGTAGCTGGGAAAGTAAGCGTAATTTATCCGATGAATAATTAGCCCACCTGATTGCCTGATAATTATACGAAGCGTACAATTATCATCTACGTAATCATTTCAGCGTAAATCATTTGCGTTGATAAATGCCCCTTAAGGCAAGGCCGATCAAGGCGGGCCGATGAAAACCTTCAAATCCTTTATTCACCAACACACCAATTTTATGCCAGCGTTCTGGTCAATATTGATTGTGATTTTTGAAACCTCGCTGGCGCTGTACATCTTACGCAACCTCTAATGCCACTCTTATTTCGATAAATGAGCCTTCACGACAACTGTGAAGGTGTTTGCTATGGCTAATTTTCAACCATATGGCAGCTATTTACCCGCCCCAATAGGGCAATTTGCCGCTAAATTGTACGCTTTATCCACAACTTCGGGAGTGAATCCGGCGATGATCCCATTTCGCCATAATAATCAGTGACAGAGCGTTTATAGAAACCCTAATATGAAAGCTCAATCTTGATTAAGACGCGGGTACAAAACTATGCTGAAATTTAATGAGTATTTTACCGGGAAAGTGAAATCTATTGGTTTTGACAGTGACAGCATTGGGCAAGCTAGCGTTGGGGTGATGGAAAAGGGAGAGTACACCTTCAGTACGGCTAAAGCGGAAGAAATGACGGTGATCACCGGCTGCTTAAAAGTACTGATTCCTGGTTCGGCTGGCTGGGAAGTGTTTAAGCCAGGTGAAACCTTCTACATTCCAGGGGAAAGTGAGTTTAACCTGCAAGTTGCTGAAGCATCTTCGTATCTGTGTAAATATTTGAGCTAAAGAATTCGGATACTCGCCCTCTCATCGCGAAAGGGCGATATCAGCTTAAGCTGTGTTATGCACCTAAGTTAGTGCTGAGCCTCGCCACCCAAGGCTTCAATCAGATTTTTAATTAAGGCGGCCAGTTCACTGGTCATCAGAATAAAATCGGCATCGAAGCGCTGCGCAAAATCATCCCGATCAATATCATCATTCTGTTCACGCAGCGTGTCAGCGAATTTCAGGCGCTTGAGTGAGCCATCATCGGACAGAACCAATTGAATGCGTTCCTGCCAATCCAGTGCCAGTTTAGTGACCAGCTTGCCCGCTTCAATATGTACTGCGATTTCATCACTGAATAGATCCTGCTTCTTGCAACGGATCACGCCGCCGTCTTCCAGAATGGCTTTCAACTCAGCTTCATCCATCAGCGCAAATCCGGCGGGCAATTCTTTACTACGCACCCACTCGGTTAACGTCAGCTCGATAGGGTTTTCTAAGGTCAGTGGTACCACCGGCAAGGAACCCAGACTTTTACGCAACAATGCCAAGGTGTCTTCAGCCCGTTTAGCGCTGGCAGCATCAACCATAATCAGATCGTTGACGGTATCAATCCACAAAAAGGTTTGGTTAAAGCGACTGAATGCGCGTGGCAATAAACTGTGCAAAACTTCATCTTTTAATGCGTCTTTTTCAGTTTTTTTCAGTTTACGATGCTGTTCACCTTCCAGGCGCTCAATTTTGGCTTGCAACTCTTGCTTAATCACTGGTGATGGCAAGATTTTCTCTTCTTTGCGGGCACAAATGACGATCTGGCCATTAACCGTATGGGTTAATGCATCGCTATGCGACCCCATCGGTGATACCCAGCCCGTTTTTGCCATATCCTGACTGCCACACGGCGTGAAACTGAGGGCGCTTAACTGTTTCTCCATTTCATCCGCAGATAGTGAAACTTCCCGGCTCAAACGGTAAACCATTAAATTCTTAAACCACAACATAGTGTTATCCCTGGCTCGGGCGCGCCTGGAGCGCGCGAGTTAATCAAACGCAGGGCGGCATGATAACGAATTGACGCTTCGGCCCCTAGTAAAAAGAATAAGAAAAAAACAGAGCCGACCGCTCATCTGCTGAGCGCTATTTTAATCCACAGGGATTCAAACACGACAGAATGCAAAATAGCGGGCGACAAAGATTGTGTCACTGGGGTGTATTGTCCAAACTGAAAGAAGAAGATTCTTATTGTCGTCACGTTTTTGGCAAGCAGGGCCTTATTTTTTGATAAAATCGGTTATCACCAACAATGAATTTTCCTGTCAATGAGGTAAAGCGCTATGCGCATTGGTATAGATCTGGGTGGCACCAAAATAGAGGTCATCGCATTGGCCAACGACGGGCAGGAGTTATTTCGTAAACGGGTTGATACACCCCGCCACGATTATCAAAATACCTTGCAGGCGATTGCAACGTTAGTTGCAGATGCGGAGCAGGCGACGGGCCAGCAGGGGAGTGTGGGGGTGGGTATCCCAGGGACTCTCTCTCCGTTTACAGGCAAAGTAAAAAATGCCAATTCAGTGTGGCTGAATGGTCAGATGGTAGATAAGGATTTATCAGAACTACTCTCCCGCCCAGTGCGATTGGCAAATGATGCTAACTGTTTGGCGGTATCAGAGGCTACCGATGGTGCGGGGGCGGGGAAACATCTGGTATTTGCGGCTATTATTGGTACCGGCTGTGGCTCTGGTATTGCTATTGATGGCCGGGTACATGCCGGCGGCAATGGTATTGCGGGTGAATGGGGCCATAACCCTTTACCGTGGCAAAATGATGAAGAGCGGCAATATCAACAGGAAGTAGCCTGCTATTGTGGTAAAAAAGGGTGTATTGAGACTTTTGTCTCCGGTACCGGCTTTGCGACAGATTATTTTCGTATGAGTGGCAAACAGCTTAAAGGCCACGAAATTATCGCCTTAGTAGCACAAGGGGATGCCATCGCAGAGCAAGCAATGAGCCATTATGAACAGCGCTTTGCCAAGTCGTTAGCTCATGTCATCAACTTGTTTGACCCAGATGTGGTGGTATTAGGAGGTGGCATGAGCAATGTTGAGCGGCTATATACAACCTTGCCCGCGCTAATCAGCCCATGGGTATTTGGTGGTGAGTGCCAGACCCCGGTGCGCAAAGCACTTCACGGCGATTCTAGTGGTGTGCGTGGGGCCGCTTGGTTGTGGCCTGCTATTACCCAGCATCCTTGACACTACAGCGTTGTTAGCGGCTCTCGCGCACCCGAATCACTTACTTGTGTAAGCTCATCGGGACTTACTCGTTTGCTGCCTAGCTGTAATGCCAATGCTTTTGGGTAATACTCTTTGTCCTTGACACGACAGCGTTGTTAGCGGCTCTCGCGCACCCGAATCACTTACTTGTGTAAGCTCATCGGGACTTACTCGTTTGCTGCCTGGCTGTAATGCCAATGCTTTTGGGTAATACTCTTTGTCCTTGACACGACAGCGTTGTTAGCGGCTCTCGTGCACCCGAATCACTTACTGGTGTAAGCTCATCGGGACTTACTCGTTTGCTGCCTAGCTGTAATGCCAATGCTTTTGGGTAATACTCTTTGCCCTTGACACTACAGCGTTGTTAGCGGCTCTCGCGCACCCGAATCACTTACTGGTGTAAGCTCATCGGGACTTACTCGTTTGCTGCTAATGACGCTAGTTAATATGCGGTTTTACTTTACCTGCGTGACACTATTTTATCTGGAAGATACTGTCTAAGCGGCTAACGCCCAGTCCGTTGACTTTCTTCACTTTAATCTGCACTGGAATCCGGTCTTTCATTGCTTCAACATGGCTGATGACTCCAATGGTTTTGCCCGACGCATTCAGGCTATCCAGAGCATCCAGCGCAGTATCCAGTGTTTCAGCATCGAGCGTACCAAAGCCTTCATCAAGAAACAGAGAGTCAATGCTGGTTTTATGACTGACCAGATCCGACAGCGCCAGAGCAAGCGCCAAACTGACTAAAAAGCTTTCGCCCCCAGACAAGGTGCGGGTATCTCGTATTGCATCCGCCTGCCAGGTATCCACAACTTGCAGCTCTAATGCATCGCTGGTTTTGCGCTGTAACAAATAGCGGCCATGTAAGCGGCTGAGCTGGTTGTTTGCCAGATAAACCAGATGATCGAGTGTCAGACCCTGAGCAAATTTGCGGAATTTATCACCCTCTTTAGAACCAATTAAATGATTGAGATAGCTCCAATCTTCATATTGCTGCTGACTGTGCTCAATTTGCTCAAACAGTGCATGCTGGTTACTACGGCGCGCTGTGTCGCTTTCTAATTGATTGCGTAACTCGCCTTGCCGTAATGTATTGGCCTTTAGTTGCATCAACAATTGCTCTGATTGCTGTTGCAATACCACCAATTCAGATGCTTTATCGACACCCGCCGGACACTGCTGTAATAGTTGCTCCAGCGCTTCATTGGCATGTTGCTGGCGGATGTTGACTTGTTGTTGTCGCTCGCTCAATTGCTGTTTTAATTGCTGCAAACGTTGCCTTTCCTCTTCATCCAGCAGTGCGGCGTTTAAGGCGGCTTCATCCTCGAACTCGCTGATCGCCAGTGCTTGCTGTAATTGAGCTTGAGCGGTGGCAGCGCGCTGCTGATTATGCTGATATTGTTGCTCTAAGCCCGCCAGTTCCCCCGCTAATCGGTTTAGCTGGGACTGAGTCTGTTGCAGGATTTCTGCCGCATTCTGTTGTATCAACTCGGCTTGTTGTTGTTGTTGGCGCAACATCTGACGAGCCTCAGTAGTACTGATATCACCAAACAGTGCCTGACGTTGCTGACTCTGTTGTTGTAATAGGGTTTCAGCCTGTTGGTGTTGTTGGGTGAGCGCCGATAATTGGTCAACGCACTCTTGTAAATGGCGACGCTCTTCTTCAATCCGCGTTTCCAGTGTTTTTTGCCCCAGAACCAACTGTTGTTGTTCTTGCTGATTCTGCTGCCAACGCTGGTGTTCCTCTTCCCGCAGAGTCAGCCAACTCTGCTGCTGGTCTGCTGCTGGTACTGATAATGATAAATCAGCCAAACTATTATTGAAGTCTTGGCGCATCTGAGCTAAAGCATCTTGCTGGCGTTGATGCTGTAACTGCAGTTTCTGCTGGGCTTGCTGAGTATCTTGCTGGCGCTGAGTGATTAATGCCAGTTGTTGCAAGTGTTTTTGCTGCTGCTGTTCTGCTTGAGCCAGAGCATCTTTAGCGTGTTGGTATTGCTGGTTTAGTCGCTCATATTCAGCCAATTTCCGCTGGCAGTGTTGTTCTGATTGTTCCTGCTGTTCCAGCCAATCCATTAATGCTGCATGTTCATGTAATGCAAATGTCAACGCCAGAGGTTGCGCCAACAGCTGCCAGCGCTGTTGATAATCGGCCAATTGCTGGCGGCTGTGCTGTAACTCTTGCTCTAAATGCTGCTGCTGTTGCTGCATACTGTTGTTTTGCGCGCTTAATTCTGAGCCTTCAGTGGCGAGTTGTTCAACCTGACGGCGCAGTTTCTCGAGGCGTTCGGCTGTTTCCGACGGTTTTACCGCCTGATACTCAGTGATAGCGGGGTGATCCAATGCGCCACATAGTGGGCAGGCATCTCCCGGTTGGAGTTTGGCTCTTTCCGCTTCCAGTCTGACTATCTGATTTTCGCGTTCCCACAAGGTTTCCAGATCAGCCTGATGTTGTTTTTGATGTTTGTAGCGCTGACGTTTTTCTTCTAACTGCTGTTCAAGCTGTTTTAATTGTTGCTGTTGGCTGGCGAATTGCTGCTGCTGTTTATCGTGCTGTGCCTGAACTTGTTGTGCTAAAGGCGATAATGTGGCGAGTTGTTGCCGGGCCGGTCGCTGTTGCTGCAACTCGTCAAGTTGTTGGCGCAATTGTGCTGCGGGCTGTTGCTGCTCGAATGCTGCTAATTGCTGCTGGATGCTACCTGCTTGCGAGGCCGCGTGTACTAATACGGCCTGTTGCTGTTTATCCTGTTCATTTAATGTGGCCGCTTGCTGTTGCAAGTTGCTCAGTAATAAGGCTTGCTGCTGTAATTGCTGCTCGTTAGCCACTGACTGCTGGTGCTGTATGTGCAATTGGCGGAACTGTTCGCGCCATAACGGTAGGTACTTTACCCAGTGTTGATGGTGGGGATATTGCTGTGCATATTCAGCTAATTGTTGCAGGCGCTGATGCGTTTTTAGCAACTGCTGCTCATTTAACTCAAGTTGCTGTCTACCTTGTTGTTCTTTGCCGCGCAATTGCTGCAATTGAGTGGCAAATTGCGCTAATGAGTGCTGTTGTTGCGCGATAAGGTTATCCAGCGGTACCACTTTTTGCTCAATCAGTGTTTCTTGTTCATGCTGCTTGGCCGCCTGTTGTTGGCGTGCGGTATTGGCTTGTTCCAGAGCTTGAGCCAGGGGGGTTAGTTGGCTCTGAAGCTGTTGCTGCTGTTGGGTCAGCGCGGTGATACGCAGTTGTGTCTGTTGCACATCCTGTTGGCTGAGTGAGCAGTCACGCAGTAAAGGGCGCAACTTCTCAGCCGGTTCACTACGGGCCAGCCGTTGTAATTCGGGTTGTGCCTGCTGATATTCTTGTTCAATAATTGTTTGCTGCTGCTGATATTCTTGTAGATTCTGCTGCTGTCTCTGCCAGCCGGTTAACCAGTTTATTTGGTTTTGACTCGCTGATTGTGCTGAAACAAGCTGCTTTTCTTGTTGGTGGAGATCATCGATTTGTTGCGTTAATGCCAAGCGCTGTTCTTCATTGAGCAGTTCAATACCACTGGCTCGTTGATGTAAAGCATCCAGATTGGTCTTGGCTTGTTTATGTTGCTCAAAGACATATTCAGATAGCCGCCCGTAGATATCAGTCCCCGTTAGCTCTTCCAATAATTCAGCACGGTCATTGGCATCGGCATTGAGAAAAGCAGCAAACTGCCCCTGCGATAACATCATTGATTTAGTGAAACGGCCAAAATCCAGGCCGGTGATCGCTGCAACCATCTCCAACTTATCACGCACTTTATCGGCCAGGATTTTACCGCTGTCGCATAGCGCCAACTCAACTTTAGGGGCTTGCAGATTGCCTTCCGGGCTGTTTTTTGCCCGCCGTTGGCTCCAGAATGCACGGTAGCAGATGCCTTTTACTTCAAACTCAACTTCGGCTAGTGACTCCGCTGTGTGGCGTGTCATTAGCTCATTTTGGCTGGGCGTGACAGTCAAACGTGGTGTTTGGTGGTATAGCGCAAGGCATATGGCATCCAGCAGTGTGGTTTTACCTGCGCCTGTCGGGCCAGTGATAGCGAATAAACCGTTGCTGGCAAAAGGTTCGGCGGTGAAATCTATCTTCCATTCCCCTTGCAGAGAATTAATGTTTTTTAGACGTAAGCTTAAAATCCTCATGCAGGCTGCTCCTGTGCGGCATCTTTATCTTGCGTGATGTCATCAACCACCTGATTGAACATTTGACGCATCCGCTGTTGGCGCGGCTCGGCTAAGTCTGGCTCCAGCGCCAGCCTGCGTTCAAACACATCGGTAACACTCAGCTCATTGAGTGTCTCTTTTTCCTGCCGCTCGATACTGTTGTTACGTTGTTCTTTACTGCGACGTAACAATACAATTTCAACCGGTAGCTCTGTGGTCAGAGCCTGAATACGGCGTTGGATATCAGTAAGATAGTCTTGGGTGGCAACTTCTATATCTAGCCATACGGGTAAGCCTTGATGCTCAGAGAATTGAACCAGTTGCTGCTCTATTTGCGCTAAATCCCCTTTAATTAATTGCATTGGCTGAAATTGTGGGATGAAGAGAGGGGTAACTGATGCCAGTGCCTGTTGGTGGAACTCCACCAGATAGACGCTTTTCTCCTTGCTCAATTCATCAAAACTGAGAGCAATGGGGGAGCCGCTATAACGGATATGTTCAGTTTTAGCTACTTGTTGGGCGCGATGAATATGGCCTAAAGCAATGTAATCTGCTGGTGGAAATGCCTGCGCGGGGAAAGCATCCAATGTACCAATATAGATATCGCGAACCGAGTCTGTCGTGGTGACGCCAACGGTAGTCAGGTGCCCGGTGGCAATAATGGGCAGTGGCAAACCCAGTTCGGTACGCAGTTCAACCGCCCGCTGATACAGTGCCTGGTAGTGGCCCGCGATCGCTTCTTGTAAAGCCAGTTGTTTTTGCCCTCCAGATTCACCCGCCTGACTGGTGACTAAGTCCCTTGGCCGTAAGAACGGGATCGCACACAGCAGAGCCGCAGGTTGATGTTGGCGGTCTTTTAGAATAATGATTTGTTGATCGAGATTGCTGTTGGCGCACGAAATAACGGTGGTATTGAGATAAGAGAGCAAACCCCGTGATTCATTCAGTGTTGACACAGAATCGTGATTCCCCCCCAATACCACTAACTGACAGCCAGTGGGTTGGAGCTCAACCACGAAACGGTTATATAGCTCACGGGCGTAACTGGGCGGGGAGCCAGTATCAAATATATCACCTGCTACAATTAGCGCATCTACCTGATTTTCTTCGATCTGATTAATGAGCCAGTGCAGAAATGCCTGATGCTCAGCAGCGCGGCTTTTAGTGAAGAAATGCTGGCCTAAATGCCAATCAGAGGTATGAATAATGCGCATAAATCTCCCGCACGGCAGGTTATCAGTCAAAGATAATGGCGCTGATTATAAACGCTGCCCGCCGGATGTCGCGGCTAAAAAAAGGCTATGAGGAAAATCTCCGAGACGTCTCGCAAACTTGACTGCTGTGTTTTGCAATTATCATGAAATTTATCACTATGCTTATTGCTTGTAGAAGCGTGATGTTTTTCATAAAAATGTCACAAAACTGACGCATAATGGCTCCCGAAATCAAATAGTGACCACTAACATACTGGCAGGGTTGATGATGGCAAGACGCATACTTGTGGTGGAAGATGAAGCGCCAATCCGTGAGATGGTGTGCTTTGTGTTGGAACAGAATGGTTACCAACCATTAGAAGCCGAAGATTATGACAGCGCAGTAACTCGTCTGTCGGAGCCTTTCCCTGATTTAGTGCTGTTGGACTGGATGTTACCTGGCGGCTCGGGTATTCAGTTCATTAAACATATGAAACGTGAAGCGTTGACCAGAGATATTCCGGTGATGATGCTGACGGCCCGTGGCGAAGAAGAGGATAGGGTGCGCGGTTTGGAAGTGGGCGCAGATGACTATATTACCAAGCCGTTTTCGCCGAAGGAGCTGGTTGCGCGTATTAAAGCAGTGATGCGCCGAATATCGCCGATGGCGGTTGAGGAAGTTATTGAAATGCAAGGGCTAAGCCTTGATCCTTCCTCACATCGGGTTATGGCCAATGAGCAAGCGCTGGATATGGGGCCGACCGAGTTTAAGTTATTGCACTTCTTTATGACCCACCCGGAGCGCGTTTACAGCCGTGAACAGTTGCTTAATTATGTTTGGGGCACTAACGTTTATGTAGAAGATCGTACGGTTGACGTGCATATTCGTCGGCTACGCAAGGCGCTTGAAATTGATGGTCATGACAGAATGGTACAAACTGTCCGGGGAACTGGATACCGTTTCTCAACGCGCTACTGAGTTTTCAGTGCCGGAGAATTCGTTGTGTTAGAACGCTTATCATGGAAAACGCTGGCTCTCGAGCTGGCTCTTTTTTGTCTGCCTGCATTACTCCTGGGTGCCTTCATCGGCTATCTTCCTTGGCTATTGCTGATTTCAGCTGTCGCGGCGCTGGTTTGGAATTTCTATAATCAACTTAAGTTATCTCACTGGCTGTGGTTAGACCGTAGCATGACACCACCTGCTGGTCGCTGGAGCTGGGAGCCTTTATTTTACGGCTTGTACCAAATGCAGTTGCGAAATCGTCGGCGTCGGCGCGAACTGGCTTTGCTTATCAAACGTTTCCGCAGTGGTGCCGAATCATTGCCTGACGCGGTCGTTATTACCACAATTGATGGCAATATCTTCTGGTGTAACGGTTTAGCTCAGCAGTTGTTAGGGTTTCGTTGGCCGGAGGATAATGGCCAACACATCCTTAATTTATTGCGCTACCCGGAATTCAGCCAATATCTGCAACAACAAGAGTTCTCCCGCCCGTTGACTCTGCAACTGAACAATGGTTATTACGTCGAATTTCGTGTGATGCCTTATTCAGAAGGGCAATTATTGATGGTTGCCCGTGATGTTACCCAGATGCGGCAGTTGGAAGGCGCAAGGCGTAATTTCTTTGCCAACGTCAGTCATGAATTGCGTACGCCACTGACGGTGTTGCAAGGTTATCTGGAAATGATGAATGACCAAGAACTGGTTGGGCCATTACGGGATAAAGCACTGGGGACCATGCAAGAGCAGACTAAGCGAATGGATGGGTTGGTAAAACAGCTCTTGACGCTATCACGAATTGAAGCGGCACCTAATGTGGATATGAATGAGCGGGTGGATATTCCGTTGATGCTGAAAGTGTTACAGCATGAAGTTCAGGCTCTCAGTAACGGACGACATGAGATTACCTTCCGGGTTAACGACCAATTAAAAGTGTTTGGCAACGAAGACCAACTGCGCAGTGCGGTATCAAATCTGGTTTATAACGCCGTCAATCACACGCCTGTTGGTACCCAAATTGAGGTGTGTTGGCAGCAAACTCCACAAGGTGCACAATTTCAGGTCAGCGATAATGGGCCGGGAATCGGTCCTGAACATGTTCCACGGCTAACGGAGCGGTTCTATCGGGTGGATAAAGCCCGATCACGGCAAACGGGGGGCAGTGGGTTAGGGCTGGCAATTGTGAAACATGCATTGAGTCATCACGATGCACGTTTAGAGGTCATGAGCGAAATCGGTCTGGGGACTCGATTTATCTTTACCTTGCCGAATCGATTGATTGTTCCCGCAGTTTTAGCCGAGAATGCAGTCAAATCCTAAAAACTGCATGGATACCAAGCTGATGAAATGGGCAAAACTGACGTTGTTGCATGTCATGTTATGGTTTAGCCATGCCGTTTTAGCGCAATCTGAAGCGGTACTTTCCCCTCCGGTTGCGGTTTTGCCGATGGCTTCCGTGCCTGCCACCAATACCTTATCAGGCAACCTCTCCAGTGTGGGTTCTGACACCTTAGCCAATCTGATGTCCTTGTGGGCTGATGATTTTAATCATCACTATCCTGGCGTTAATTTGCAAATTCAGGCGGCAGGTTCCTCTACTGCCCCTGCGGCGTTGGCTGTCGGTGCCGCCCAGCTTGGGCCGATGAGCCGCCCAATGAAAGCGGGTGAGATCAACGCATTTATTCAACGTTATGGCTATCCGCCACTGGCAGTTCCTGTGGCAGTTGATGCATTGGTAGTGTTTGTTCATCAGGATAACCCACTGAACAAACTGACTTTATCGCAGCTTGATGCTATTTTTTCGCAAAATCGCCGATGTGGAGAGCCACACCAAATTCAGCGCTTTGGTCAGTTGGGATTGGAAGGGGGGTGGGCGGCGCGTTCCTTACAACGTTATAGCCGGAACTCAGCTTCGGGGACCTATGGATACTTCAAACATAAGGTGTTGTGCGATGGTGATTTTATAAATAATGTCAATGAGTTGCCTGGGTCCGCTTCTGTGGTACAGGCGGTGGCTGGCTCATTGAATGGCATTGGCTATGCCAGTATTGGTTTTCGTAATAGTGGTGTTAAACCGTTGTCACTGGCGGTGGTGGGGCAGGATTTTGTGATGCCAACACCTGAGAATGTTAAAGATGGCCGTTACCCTTTATCACGTTATCTGTATATTTATATCAATAAAGCTCCGGGCCAGCCACTGGAGCCATTGACTGCGGCGTTCCTTGAGCGGGTTCTATCGCCCGAGGGGCAAAAAAGGGTCACCCATGATGGCTATTTACCCCTACCTCCCGAGGTACTGATTCAGACCCGAAAAGCGTTAGGTTTTTACTGATTAAGGTGTTTCAGTAGTCGTTTTTTGTTTATCCAATCTGGCATTATCTCTGCGTATAAAACGATCAGTCTCTCCTGAGTATTGGTCACCAGATTGGCGGTAAATTGTTAACGACTGGCTACAAATAATACAAATCATATGGCGTGTATCTCTCAAAACATGGCACGATTAACTGGTTTGATAAAATTATCTGGATGATGATTCTGCTTTTATGATCCCGACTTGCCTTTCTCCGCTATAAACGGTCTACTTAGCGCCGTTGTTGGCCTATTCCACCTGCAAATAACTTCAAAAACACTGCATACTGACGAAATAGATTGCTTATTAACCGCCGGAGTTTGCGTTTATCAGAGCTTTGTATCGTTTCGATCACGTCGGGAAGGCCACAACTTAGAACTTTTCCTTTTGGCCATTTAACTTAGGCAACACACACCACTATGAGTCATCGTTTATCGTCTAAAGATATTATGGCATTAGGTTTTATGACCTTTGCCTTATTCGTTGGAGCTGGCAACATCATCTTCCCGCCGATGGTTGGTTTACAATCGGGTGAACATGTATGGTGGGCAGCTCTTGGTTTCCTGATAACCGCAGTTGGTTTACCGGTTATTACCATTATCGCGCTGGCCCGGGTGGGCGGGGGGATTGATGCCCTGAGTAGCCCAATTGGCCGTAGTGCTGGTTTGGTACTGGCTACCGTCTGTTATTTGGCTGTCGGCCCACTGTTTGCCACACCACGAACCGCAACAGTTTCCTTCGAAGTGGGCATCGCCCCTTTGACGGGTGATGGCCCGTTGCCGCTGTTTATTTATAGTGTGGTTTATTTCGCGCTGGTGATTGGAATTTCGCTCTATCCGGGGCGTTTGCTGGACACCGTCGGTCATATTCTGGCACCACTGAAAATTCTGGCGCTTGCTATCTTGGGTATCGCGGCGTTGATTTGGCCTGCCGGTCCGTTGATTTCAGCCACTGATGCCTATCAGAACGTGCCTTTCTCCTCTGGTTTCGTTAATGGTTATCTGACCATGGATACCTTGGGTGCCTTGGTCTTTGGTATCGTTATCGTCAATGCGGCCCGTTCGCGTGGAGTGGTTTCCGCAGGGCTGCTGACGCGCTATACCATTTGGGCAGGATTGATTGCCGGTATCGGTTTGACGCTCGTTTACTTGAGCTTGTTTAAACTTGGCAGCGGCAGTGGCAGCCTGACGCCTGACGCACAGAATGGCGCAGTCGTGTTGCATGCTTATGTTCAGCACACCTTTGGTGGTTTGGGTAGTGTGTTCCTGGCCGCATTGATTTTCATTGCCTGTATGGTGACCGCTGTGGGCCTAACATGTGCCTGTGCTGAATTCTTTGCTCAGTACTTGCCGCTGTCTTATCGGGCGCTGGTATTCATTCTCGGTATCTTCTCAATGATGGTATCGAATTTGGGCTTGAGTCACCTAATTCAGATTTCCATTCCGGTGCTGACAGCGATATATCCGCCATGCATCGTGCTGGTTTTGATGAGCTTTACTTTGCGCTGGTGGCATCATGCCTCACGTATCGTGGCTCCAGTTATGCTGGTTAGTTTGCTGTTCGGTATTCTTGATGCGGTGAAGGCTTCTACCTTCGCGCACTTCCTGCCTGAATGGACTCAGCATCTGCCATTGGCTGAACAAGGTCTGGCGTGGTTATCGCCTTCCCTGCTGGTATTCGTCGTCGTAGGGTTGTACGATCGCCTCTGCTGTCGCCAGGAAGTTGCTGCTAAGCAATAACGGCACAGTCATAGGATTTTTTTAGCCACGGCTCATCCCCGTGGCTTTTTGCTGAAAAAAGACGGGGCAATGTACATGGAATTACCAGTCAAAAATAAGCTGAAACGGGGCCTGACGACCCGTCATATCCGCTTTATGGCATTAGGGTCAGCAATAGGTACCGGCTTATTCTATGGTTCGGCTGATGCGATAAGAATGGCAGGGCCTAGTGTGTTATTGGCATACCTGATCGGTGGCGTGGTGGCATTTATCATCATGCGCGCGTTGGGTGAGATGTCAGTGAATAACCCACAGGCCAGCTCTTTCTCGCGCTATGCACAAGATTACCTTGGGCCAATGGCGGGCTATATCACCGGCTGGACGTATTGCTTTGAGATTTTGATTGTTGCTATTGCTGATGTGACCGCCTTCGGTATCTATATGGGGGTCTGGTTCCCGGACGTGCCTCATTGGGTATGGGTACTGAGTGTGGTACTGATTATTGGCGCAGTTAATATGATGAGCGTCAAAGTCTTCGGTGAACTGGAGTTCTGGTTCTCGTTCTTTAAAGTTGCCACCATCATCATCATGATTCTGGCCGGGTTTGGTATCATTATTTGGGGTATTGGTAACGGTGGGCAGCCGACCGGTATTCATAATTTATGGACTAACGGCGGCTTCTTCAGTAACGGTTATGTCGGCATGATCCTATCATTGCAACTGGTGATGTTTGCTTATGGTGGTATTGAGATTATCGGTATTACTGCCGGGGAAGCTGAAAATCCAAAAAGCTCCATTCCGAAAGCAATTAACTCAGTGCCGTGGCGTATCCTGGTATTCTACGTCGGTACCCTGTTTGTCATCATGTCTATCTACCCTTGGAATCAGGTGGGCACGAACGGTAGCCCATTTGTACTGACCTTCCAGCATATGGGGATTACCGTTGCGGCAGGTATTCTCAACTTTGTGGTGATCACCGCTTCATTATCTGCCATTAACAGTGATGTCTTTGGTGTCGGGCGTATGTTGAACGGAATGGCGGAACAGGGCCATGCACCAAAAGCCTTTGCGGCAATATCCAAGCGTGGTGTGCCTTGGGTGACGGTGTTGGTGATGATGTTTGCCATGCTGATTGCGGTTTATCTGAACTACATCATGCCGGAAAATGTGTTCCTGGTTATCGCATCGCTGGCGACTTTTGCCACTGTATGGGTATGGATCATGATTTTGTTTTCCCAGATTGGTTTCCGGCGTTCATTAAGCAAAGAACAGATTAAGGCGCTGGATTTCCCACTGCGTGGCGGTACCTTTACTTCGGTGCTGGCAATCATTTTCCTGGTGTTTATCATCGCTCTGATTGGCTGGTTCCCGACAACCCGCATTTCACTGTATGTAGGGTTAGTGTGGATTGCATTGTTGTTGGTGGGGTATTACTTGAAAGTGCGCCATCAAAAGAAACAGCGAGAGCTTGCCAAAGAAACTGAGTAATACTGAGTCAATACCTACTATCAAGCCGGGAGATTTCTCGGCTTTTTTTGCTCTATACAATCTGGGGCATTCTGCTATTTACCCCCATACTTCTCCTCCCCCAATCTCATCCCTGATATTTATAGTGACAGATGAGGGGGAAGCAGCCACTACATGACATTATTTATATCGGCGAGCTGTATATTCAGATAAATCGCCTATCTCAGGTGAATGTGTCGCGGCGTTAATGTCTGCACCAGATAGCCTTAACAGGAATGGTTTTGGTTAACGCAGGAGAATTCTATGCTTAGTGGTTGGCATCTTCCGGTCCCGCCTTTTGTTCGTCAGCGAGGCGACGCATTACAGATTACTTTATGGTTGCATGGTGAATGGTTGCATGGCGACACATTACCAGCACAGGTTTTCTTACGCTGCGAACCGGATAATGAAGAATGGCTACTGACGATGAAAGGCCAACAGCGTGATGGCTTTTGGTGTTATCGCGCGACGCTGCCTTTACATGAAGGGCAACCTACACGGCGCTACTGTTTTAAACTGTTATGGGATGACGACCAACAATGGTTCGGCCCGCTGGGATTCTCGCGGGTTCCTCCGGCGCAACTGGCTCAGTTTGCCATTGATATGCCCGACAGTGGCCCCGACTGGGTGGCCGACCAAGTCTTTTATCAGATATTCCCCGATCGGTTTGCCAGTAGTCAGGGTGAGCACGGCGTGCAAAATGCGAGCTATTATCATCACGCTGCGGGTCATTCGGTGGCTCGTCGTGCATGGCAACAACCATTGGATGACACTAATGCCTCTTCAACATTCTATGGCGGTGACCTGGCGGGTATCAGCCAAAAAATCCCTTACTTGCAACAAATTGGCGTTACTGCGTTGTATCTAAATCCAATTTTTACCGCACCCAGCGTACATAAATATGATACGCAAGATTATTATCAGATAGATCCCTATCTGGGCGGTGAGGCGGCTTTTCTGCAATTACGTATGGCTACCCGTGAGGCCGGCATAAAATTGGTACTTGATGGGGTGTTTAATCATACCGGTGATTCCCATCATTGGTTTGATAGGCACCAGCAAGGGGATAATGGGGCTTGTCATCATCAGGACTCACCTTATCGTGGCTGGTTTAATTTCTTCCCCGATGGGCGGGCGTTGGATTGGAAAGGTAATGCCAGCTTGCCGAAACTCAACTTCGCGAGTGAGGACGTGGTAAATCAAATCTATCGGGGCGACGGTAGTGTGGTGCGTTATTGGTTACGCCCCCCTTACAGCATTGATGGTTGGCGGTTAGATGTGGTGCATATGTTGGGGGAGGACGGCGGAGCTAAAGGGAATTTGCGCCATTTGACCGGTATATATCAGGCGGCTAAAGAAGAAAATCCGCAGGCCTATATTCTGGGGGAACACTTTGGCGACGCACGTAATTGGTTACATGCCGGTGTAGAAGATTCGGCAATGAATTACATGGGGTTTGCATTACCGGTGCGTAGCTTTTTAGCGGGCCAGGATGTGGCTTATCATCCGATAAAACTCAAGGCTGAGGATTGTGCCTACTGGATGGATGAGTACCGAGCCGGATTGCCGCACGGCCATCAGTTGCGTTTATTTAATCAACTGGACAGCCATGATACCGCCCGTTTTATAACCCTACTGAATAATGACAAAGCCCGAATGCAGATGGCGCTGGTGTGGTTATTTAGCTGGATTGGTGTGCCTTGCTTATTTTATGGCGATGAAATTGGTCTTGATGGTGGTAATGATCCGTTCTGCCGCAAACCGTTCCCGTGGGATGAGGCTCAATGGGATAATGACCTGTTGAAATTATGCCAACGGCTGGCGGCTCTACGGCACAAAAGCATGGCGCTGCGGCGTGGTGGTTGTCAGGTGGTTTATGCCAATGGTGACACTTTGGTGTTTATTCGTAGCTACCAACGTGAACGAGTGATGGTCGCGATACAACGTATTAGTGATATCAATGTTTCGTTGCCAGCATCCCCTTTACTCAATGTCGCTAAGTGGCTGCGCCTGGAAGGCTCATCCGAGCTGGATGGCACTGAGTCAGGCGTCAATCTGCACTTGGCTGGCGAGAGTGTCACTTTGTGGCGTGGTGTTGGTGAGCGCTAACTTAATCGTTAGCCAGCAGTGATAGCGATTAAAAGCGGCCAAGCGCCGCTTTTCCTTTTGTTGAGATATTATATATATGATAGGTAATCGTATGGCTGACCAAACAGTGGGCAGGTAACATTCAGCAAAGGGAAAATGATATGAGCACAATTAAACGAAAGGCATTGATCATTGGCGCCTCAAGAGGTTTGGGACTGGGGCTGGTTGACGAACTTAATCGCCGTGGTTGGTCAGTGACTGCGACGACACGCGGTGCTGCGAAAGATACCGCAGCCCATGCCGCCCATTGGCTAACATTGGATATTAATAAACCTGAAAGTATTAAGCAGTTTTTGCCGCAGCTACAGGGGCAGATATTCGACCTCATATTTGTTAATGCGGGTATCTCTGGGCCGGAACATCAATCAGCTCTTGAGGCGCAACCGGAAGATATTCTGGAATTATTCCAAACCAATGCCGTTTCACCTATCCGTATCGCTCAGCATCTGCTGACACAACGTAATCCAACTCAAAGTGTATTGGCCTTTATGTCTTCTCAGTTGGGGAGTATTGGTCATAATGCCTCCGGCCATAAACCTCTCTATTCAGCCAGTAAAGCCGCACTAAATATGATGACCCGTAGTTTGGTTGCTGAAGTGGCCGATCCGGCTCTGACGGTGCTATCGATTCATCCAGGTTGGGTAAAAACGGATATGGGCGGGGATGCGGCACCCCTGACCATTACGACCAGTGTGAAGGGCGTGGTCGACCAAATTGAGCACGCTTCCGGTAAGGGCGGTCACGGTTTTATTGATTACCAGGGGCATACATTGCCTTGGTAATATCAATAAGCCAGTAAATTTCCCCCACCAATACATTGATGGGGGATGAATAGCATTGTTAATCAATATCTATATAGCCTAAATAATTCGAGTTGCAGGAAGGCGGCAAGCGAATGAGTCCCGATGAGCTTACTGGAGTAAGTGATTCGGGTGATTGAGAGCAGCCAACGCACATGCAGCTTGAAGTATGACGGGTATAGCTATCAGTAACCGATGGCGGCACCTGCTGGGCGACGGACATCGTTAGCGCCGTACAGGTAGCCTTCACGAACTTTGCCGGAAACTGCCGAGTCATTCCCCGAGTTGGCCGGGCTGACACCCTCCACTCCGGCCAAGCCCACTAGAATCAGCTCGGCTGCACCCCATTGGTTCTGTTCGACCATCTTATATCCCATGGTTTTCAGCAGATTAAGACTATCTGCGGATACGCCACGTTGTTCGTAATATACCTCATCAGGTAGCCATTGGTGATGGATGCGTGGTGCATCTACCGCCTCTTGTGGTGCCATGCCATGGTCAATGACATTGAGGGCTGTTTGCAGGGTGATGGTGATAATTCGGGAGCCACCCGGAGAGCCTAACACCATAAATGTCTTACCGTCTTTGGTCACTAATGTTGGGCTCATAGACGATAGTGGGCGCTTACCGGGGGCGATGGAGTTGGTTGCCCCCTGTACTAAACCATACAGGTTTTGCTCGCCCACTTTGACGGTGAAATCATCCATTTCATCATTCAGGAAGAAGCCAGTACCCGGGGCAATCACCACAGCACCAAAGCGGCCGTTAACCGTGTAGGTCGTGGAGACCGCATTACCTTCATTATCGACGATAGAGTAGTGGGTGGTTTCTGGTTTTTCATGGGGTTGCATCCCCGGTTGTACTTCTACCGAGGGAGTCGCTTTGTTGGCAACGATTTGCTTGCGGATATCGGCGGCGTAGCTTTTGCTCAACAGGCGATCAATCGGATTCTTAACAAACTCGGGGTCACCGAGGAAGGTATTACGGTCCATATAAGCATGGCGCATAGCTTCTGTCAGGGTATGGATGTAAGCCGCGGAATTGAAGCCCATGCTTTTCAGGTCATAGCCTTCCAGCACATTCAGAGTTTCACATAATGTCACCCCACCGGAGCTGGGTGGTGGTGAGGAAACAAATTTATAACCGCGATAACTACAGGTTATCGGTGCAGTTTCAGTGATTTTATAGTTGGCGAAATCAGCGGCTGTCAAAATACCGCCACCTTTTTTCGCCGCCGCCTCTACTGCTTGCGGTATTTTGCCCTGATAGAAGGCATCCGGCCCTTGCTCTGAGATTGCGCTAAGGGTTTCAGCCAGATCAGCCTGAACTAAACGATCCCCCGGTTGCAGTGCTTCACCATCTTTGCGCAAGAAAATACGCGCGGACTCAGGGTCTTGGCGGAAACGTTTGACGGTAGTGTCCAGAATGTCAGTATCGGCACGCGTCAGTACAAAGCCCTCACGGGCCAGTTTGATCGCCGGAGCCATCACTTGCTGGCGCGTCAATTTACCGTATTTCTTCTGCGCGCTATCCATTCCCAATACCGTACCAGGGACGCCGGCTGCCAGATAACCATACAAGCTGGCATCTTTAGTGACTTTTCCCTCTTTATCTAAATACATATCGGCGCTGGCAGCCGCTGGTGCAGTTTCACGGAAGTTGATAAATGTGTCAGTTCCATCGGCAAGGTGAATGGTCATAAAACCACCCCCACCGATATTGCCACAGCATGGATTTACAACAGCCTGTGCATATCCCACCGCCACTGCGGCATCAACGGCATTGCCGCCCATTTTTAAAATATCAGTCCCCACTTGTGAAGCGAGATATTGCGAGGTCACCACCATGCCATGTTTTGCTTCCACCGCCGGTGTAGAGGCCGCATGCAGTGTACCACTGACCAGTAAAGCCAATACAGCCAAGGGTTTGTTCCATTTTTTTAACAACATTCTGACTCCTGTTAGTTCCTGCCCGCCAGGGATGACCTGATCATTTTTGTCTGGCAGCTTAAAAGCGCTGCTTATGGCGTGTGCAAAAAAACACACCAGTAATAATTAATAGCAGAATTAATGTTTATGGCTGCTAATTAATTGGCGGCGAAAGGAGAGTTTGTCAGTTGTTGTCTGGCAGATAGGTTGATTTATGCTTGAAAGGCGCCAAGATAAATAAAAATAACTTATTGAAAATAAATAAGTATTTACGAGCTTGATAAGCTGGGAATGGAAAAGATTATTATATAGA
>NZ_JAZGQE010000350.1:0-1697 GCF_048593885.1 Yersinia sp. 1252 StPb PI
GAGTGAAGATAAAGTCCATATAGTGAGGGGAATGGGTTGGCTGGTGATGTTTTATCTGGAGTAAATGAGCTAAAAACTCTGTGCGTTTCCACTGCTGGTCGTCGTTAGGCAACTTTTGTTTTAGTGTTTCAACCTTGATTATTAATTCTTTGTACTGAGCTTCAAAGTAGGGAGCGTAAGTAGTCTACCCAGTCGATTCTCTGGAAAATCCATATTGTTTAGTTTTTGTCGATATCGTTGTTTTCAATTGATTTTATGGACTTGGTGGGATGTGCTGAGAAGTGCTAATGGTGTCCCCTACAGGAATCGAACGTATAAATATTTTCATGATTTAAAAGAGAATTTTTATAGGTAGTCATAATTGTTCCAACATTAATACCAACAAAGAATTTTTAAGTCGCTGTCATCGGTTAAGTCTTTGAAACTTGCATAAATCGAGTAAGTCTGGGAAGTTCAACACTAACAGATTATGGTCTATTGCTGGAGTGTGTTTCGATGAAAAATTGGTCCCCAGAGCATACAAAAGAAATCAAAGCTTGGCTCGACATAGATAACTACCGTAAGTTCGAAGAAATCACCTTAAACGGCCTGTATCATGAACTTTGGGCTAGATCGCATTTGTTTAAGCCATGGCCCACGGAGGAAGAGAAAAAAGGGTTGTGGAACTACATGACGAAAATTTTCAGTGGCAACCCCCATCTTTTCAATGACACACAACTCGACTACCCAACGACCAACGATAGCCTTTACAACCCTCCCCACATTTTTATAACTGATATCAGCAGGCTTGCTCAACTGAGTGTATCTGCTCTCAATGTGAATCTTTTCACTTGGGAAAGAGGAAACGATATATACAGTGTTAACGCTCCCCATCACGAAGCTTATGTATCAGCGCTAATGTCTCCTATATGTGAGAAAACTGTTCTGCTCGAAATCGATCTGGGTAGTGGAACAGACGATGAAATTACAGAGTCCATAAAAGCAGCACTGCCACAATGGAGACGGATTAAAGGGGTTGAGGTTGATGAGGCTGGGGCGGTTCGTTTTGGCTATGGAACTATCAAAAAAATCATAAACTATCGTTTGCCAGCGATGTTGGACATATTGCTATGGGCGAAAAGGAAGGATGTTCGAGTATCAGATGATCGCCTTTCTCGTCTTCTATACACAGATGAAGACGATGAGGCTTCAATCCGGCTTCACTATCACATCAAAGATGCAGATCGACCACTTGCTATGAAAGCTGCAACAATGGACTTCGCCAAGCAGTTCAATTTTTTCATGAATCGAAATCCACACCTAAAAAACATGAGAGTTTCAGATGTGATGAAACTCTCTGATTCCAACTAATCGTAACTCCACGACACCTAGATCTACAGGGCTACTCATTGCCCTGTGGTTCGGAAGCTCGCTCCTTTTTTATTCCGACAGTTCGTATAGTCATTTCATCGAAACGAACAAGAGGAAACATGAAATGAACAACAAAAGCACTCGTCTAATACGTCTTCCTGAAGTCCTCTTGAGAACTGGTTACGGAAAAGCCTGGATCTATCGGCTTATCAGCGAAGGGCGTTTCCCAACTCAAATTAAAATCGGCTCACGGTCTATAGCTTTTATTGAAAGTGAAATTGATGCTTGGATTCAAGCAACAATAGATGAAACAAGAAAAAACGTTGCTTAAAACTAATTCTATTAAA
>NZ_JAZGQE010000351.1:0-1666 GCF_048593885.1 Yersinia sp. 1252 StPb PI
TTTGCGTGCAGGCGTGGAGGGGAGACAATCGCGCGCTGAAGGGTCTAAGGGAGGTCGGGCACCTCCGGCTGATGCGCTGCTTGTGGGTCATGGTGATGTGCATTCGTGTAATATGCGTCGTGTGATCGGATGCGTGAGACGTGCGCCTCGCTATGGGCCGCACAGCGCGTTATAGCGTGATGAGGGAAGTGCACGCGGCGCAGGGCGCGCCGGTGTGGGTATGGATGAAAATTATTGAATGAATCGGTGGGTCAAGCTTAAACTTCGGCCAGTACGTAGGGGTTGAACTGGAATACCTCCACGCCCAGCCAGTCATTCAGGGCTTTTAGATCTTCCATGATGGGATACAGCTCATTGATGGCGAACACCTTCGCTGCCTTCTCAACATCCCCAAAGCCGCTGGTATTGGTCGGCATGATCCCCATCAGTTGCGGCGGTACCCGGTGTGCGGCAGCAAATCATCGCGGGTCACGTTCTTGATGCCGTTAAACTCATCTTTGGCGGTTATCTCACTAAACGGCATGATTTGCAGGCCGTCTTTCTTCCCGCCTGCCGCGTACACAAATACGTTCTTGAATGCCCCCTTACCCCGCCCGTCAATTGCTCGGCATCACCAAAAAAGACAGTGATAATGTGCTCGGCCAAGTGTTTGACTTTATCGCCCGTGGCTAACATTACGCTGGGATGAAAAACTCCGCTGGATCGCGTATATTTGTTTTATCTGCATTTCTATATGCACTACCGGAGATCGTAATGGCTAATGTAATGACGAGTCTGGCTGAGAAAAAACAATACTTCGACCGTGTGAAGTTAGAAAACTATCGCCAAAGTATGCGTTTGGAAGGCTTGAACAGTACCAATCAAACGTTGCCAACCTCAAAGAACGAAAGGGCTAAACTGAAGCAAAGCCTGATGAATAAATACGCCACCAAAAGCCAGCCGAGTTCGCGGTGAACAGCGATAAATACGGTGACGGCCCAGATCCTTATACCTATCCGAACAGTCAGGTGTTAATCAATAAATTCGGCATTACTGATGATGACCAATTTATTGAGATGGAAAAAGATTTTTCCGAGCTGGCGATTATGGAGATCGAATTTAGCCCGCCACCCTATGATTTGCGCTATTGGTGCGCGCTGCATCAAGCCTTGTTTGGCGATATTTGAGAACCATTGATATATCCAAAGGCACTACCCGATTTTGCAATATCAGTCGCATTACACCTGAAGCTAACCGACTGTTTAACCAACTGGCACAAGAAAATTATCTGGTTGGTCTGCCCTATGACTCGCTGATTGTAAAACTGGCTGAGTACTATTCTGATCTTAATGTTATCCACCCTTTCCGTGAAGGTAATGGCCGGGCGCAGCGGTTGCTGTTCGAACACATTATTATCAATTGCGGCTTTCAAATCTCCTTTGCTGGCATCAACCCCGATGAATGGATTCAGGCCAATATTGATGGCTACCATTGCCGTTATCAACGCATGACTGCGTTATTCGCTCGCTGTATTAGTTAAACCACCCCGATATTTCCCGCTAAAAGTTGTCACAGTCCCCCTACCACTGCCGCGCGTTGCACCCCTGCCTGCGCGCGTAAACAATACCGTTACGCTGAATAACGAGTATTGACCGCCATGACCAACGCCGAAATCTATCGCCTGATA
>NZ_JAZGQE010000352.1:0-1666 GCF_048593885.1 Yersinia sp. 1252 StPb PI
TTATATCTATGACATGCCCTATAGTCATACTTCAATAGACTTTTATGAATTTATACATTCCTCATCACTAGAAACTTCGTGGAGCTATCTTGAGGGTGTATTAAATGCGATTAAAGCCTTTCATGAAAAAAATTCCGCAGGAATGGCAGAAAATAAAATTGTTGAAATATATGTAAATGAGAAAATGGTCGCTAACTTTGATAAAATAAAATTGTTGACACCAATATTTTTTGATCAAGAAAAAATCACCATAAATGGTCAGAATATTGATCTGAAGCGGATCGACTCTTGGGTGCACAATGAAGCTCGTATTAATGATTTTACTATTCGTGATATATCTGTAATTCATGGCGATTTAACTATTGAGAATATTGTCATTGATAAAAATCATAGTAATGGATGGTTTATTATTGATCCGAATATAGGTAATTTTTTTGAATCACCCTTACTTGATTATGCTAAATTGATGCAATCATTACATTTAGGCTATGAATCGCTTAATAGATCAATTACCTGCCAATGTGATGATGATAGTGTGACTGTGAGCATTTTTCGTTCCTCACAATATGCAGATATCTATGATGCATACAAAAAATGGATTAATGATAGCTTTGGGAAAACCTTCCTCAAGGAGGTTTTTTTGCATGAAATCATTCATTTTGCTCGATTAGTACCCTACAAGTTTAGAAAAGATAAAACTGTTGGTAACGCATTTACTGCATGTATGTTATTGCTAATAAATGAATATTTGGATGAGATTGAATATGGCAATTGAAGCAATATTAACAGATATGGATGGTACATTAATCGATACTGAACATGCTAATGCGGCTTCATATTGTGAGGCTATCTCAGCCTATGGTATAGATATTTCTACCGAATATTTTTGTCAGGAATATAGTGGAATGTCTTGGAAGCAATTTTTGCCAATAATACTTCCTGACCATGAAATGGATGTTTACAGTGCAATTGCAGCCGATAAAAAAGACATTTATCGAAATAATATGGCAAAGACTAGTGTGTTTGAGCCAGTTCATCAGTTTCTTTTAAATTTTTATGGATTGGCTAAATTAGGCATAGTCACTACAGCATCACGACAAGCTGTCAATAACCTGCTCCAGTATCATAATTTAGGAGAGATTTTTGATGTGATTGTTTCTGGTGACGATGTTAAAAATGCTAAGCCTCATCCTGAACCCTACCTGTTAGCTGCCGCTAAGCTTGATGTTGATATCAAGAAATGCATTATTCTTGAGGATTCTCTTATTGGAGTTGAATCTGGGACAGCCTCTGGTGCTACAGTCTTTGTTGTAAAACATGCAAAATAAATCAATAATTTTCATTATCGTATCTGGTTTTGGTTGGATTCTTGATGTTTTGGTAATGGCGTCCTTGGTACATAATGGGGTTGTCCCTGGGGTCGCGAATATGATAAGTGCTGGCACTGCCATCACTTTTGTATATTGGATCTCTAGGGTGTTCATCTTCCAAAAGAAAGCTGATCGTAGGGGGGGGCTTGGCTATGTTATTTACTGTTGCTATAGTGTAATCGTTATTTTAGTGTTCTCAGCTTTAATTCAATATATAAGCCTTCATCTCTACGGTTATTTTGATTACAAACGACCCTTATCACTCCTTGCTGTTGTTGAGAAAATAATGGTAACAC
>NZ_JAZGQE010000353.1:0-1648 GCF_048593885.1 Yersinia sp. 1252 StPb PI
CAACAAGACTATATCCCTTCATCCACTTTATAAACCGCAATAGCTTCATCCACTGACTCGAAATATTTCACCTGATTATCTCGGCCAATAAATAGCGCGGCATCGCAGAACTCTTTTAGTGAACCGAGGCTATGGGAAACCATAAGAAAGCTTGATTCCTGGTGGCGGGATTTGAACAGGTCTGCACATTTTTGTTTAAAGCGCGCATCACCTACAGCGGTGACTTCGTCCACCAGATAGTAATCAAACTTAAATGCCATACTCAGGCCAAAACCCAGGCGGGATTTCATGCCAGAAGAGTAGGTTTTGATTGGCATATCAAAGTATTTGCCGAGTTCGGCGAACTCTTCAACAAAGGCCACTTTCTCTCGTAATTCACGCTCTGCTGCATACAGGCGGGCGACAAACTTAACATTTTCACGCCCGGTCAAACTCCCCTGAAATCCACCTGCCAGTCCTACCGGCCAGGAGATCGTTTTATCGGTAATAACTTTGCCGCTATCAGGCCGGTCGATACCACCGATGACACGTAATAGCGTTGATTTACCTGAACCATTGCGACCAATTAGGGCCACACTTTTATTGGTAGGGAACTCGACATGCAGATTTTTAAAAACATAATGGCGCCCAGCAGGGGTACGATAAGATTTAGTTAGATTTTCAATTCTGATCATGAGGTTAGCATCGCCTCTTCACCGTTACGGTACAACACAAGCCCAACAAACAGACTGACCAACGTACAGAAGGCCAGATAGTATAAGTTGGCACCTTCGCTGACATAACCCGGAACGACGGCTTCACGGCATAGCTCAACGACATGGACTAACGGATTCCACAGTAAGTACGGCCAGTAATCCTTTGGAATTGAATGGAGCGGAAACATAATGCAGGAAATAAAGTAGAGCGGCTTTAACAGAATGGGTAGAAACTTCTCGGTTTCGGGGAAGGTTTTTCCTATCACCATAAAACTCAGACCGACGCCGCAGGAGAAAATGATTAGCATTAACCAGACCAGAACCAGCGAAATAAGGTTAATGACTTCAAACTCCTCGCCAAGCAGGCCGACGATCGCCATCAGTAAGATGTAAACTACCGCATAAATTAATGATTCTAAAACAGCGCGGGCAATGATGGTGTCTATCGGCCTTACCGGGCGATAGTTAAATAAGCCTTGGTTGGCTTCTATAGCACCAATCGACCGGTTACTGATATTAATGAATACGAAGTAGGGAACAATCCCATTAATCAGAAAAACCGGGAAGGAAATATCTGGCATGGTACGCTGCATAATGTAGCCGAAAATGCCTAGTAGCATGAGCATGTGAGCCATAGGCTCTAGCGCCGCCCAAAGATAACCCAGCCGATACTTGCCAAATCTGGTTTTAATTTCCCTTAGAAACAAAGCGTTAACGGCAGCTTTTTGTACTTCGAAACCACTACGAGCCATCTGTTGTTGTCCAAAAATTTAATCTGGTTTGTCCACGCTACCGCCCCTGATTTACAGCACCCAGTATGCTGAAAACAAAAATAGATTGTGGAATACCAATATGACGAAAATAACTACGCCAAAAGGATAGAGATATTTATACGTGTATTATAAAAAATAGATAATACTATGCCAGGCATGGTCTGGAATTTAAATATGTAT
>NZ_JAZGQE010000354.1:0-1644 GCF_048593885.1 Yersinia sp. 1252 StPb PI
ATTGATTATCTAGTTGGCACACAGGTTGCAATTTGTACTGTGGGTAGAGCGAATATCGGATGTACTACCTAATGATGTCTCCCTCTTATTTATAAGGAACACACTATGAGTACTCTATATACAATTAACGTAATCAATAACAGCCCGACAGCGCAGGATTTCTTTTTCTTCCAAAAACCGGCGATTTATACCGGTGGCGCTAAAGTTTACTCCAACAGTATTTATCAGGAAGTGTTATCACCTTTTGCCAGCTCGGGTTCTGTACTGACCTTTGAATGCTTAATGCAATTTTATGCTGGAGCACAATCTCAACTACCAAGCTTGTTGGTTGGGCAAGATTCAGGATATATCACCTCAAGCCAGCCTGTCGATTTGACCTCTATTACCGCTGGAGTACAAACAGCAAACACCACGGTAATGTCGGTTGACCCTTCTCTTGGTCTGTCTCCTGCGACTTATACCGAAGGGGTGCAACCTGGTGCTTATCGTATTGTCACTCCTGCATTTAACCCCGTCACAGATGTATTTAACGCGGGGTTGGCGGTGCAAAGTGCCAGTGGCAGTAGCGTACTGTCGAGTTTCATCAATGCAGAACCAAGCAAAAATATCGATTGTCAGCCAGTGCTGAGTTTTTATGTCCAAACGGGTACCTATCAGGCGGGGACGGTTATTAACTTCTCTACGTCTTCGGTTGGGTCCGCGATATGTGATACCACCCAAGGTGTGACCGCATTCAATGTTATTTATAACCCTCAGGGCACCTGGACGGTTAGCGCTGCTTGATAAAAACACACGTGTACGGCCTGCCTGATCAACAGTGCCGTACCTGTACTCCCCTATTTATTATTTCTATGAGGAGGCTATATGCCTAATCTAACAACCAGTATTTCGCTAAATCTATTATTGGGCCAATTTCCGAATCCTGTTAGTCAACTGACTCAGCCACCGCTCAGTAATGAGTGTGGTGCTTATGCATTAACTGCCACATTGGCTGCATTTGCACTGTGGCCGGAAAGTACCATTATCACTTATGGAGAAAATAATAATATCATTCAACAAGACGATGATTTTATTAACGCTAAGGATAAGATCTATGGTCTGACTGGGATACTTAACCCCGATGGTGGGGCAAACGTTGCGGGTGGCGGATATAACTCACCTGCGGCAATGGCGGCTGTGGCGATAGATTTCGCACGGGTGGTNTCGGTGAATATCACCGCTGCTGGCTTATATGCCTTGGGGGCGCTGTATCCAGCTGAGCAAGCTGCCTGTGTGGCGGTGGTAGGGGAGCCAAATGTACATACGGATGCTGTTTATGTAGAGCCGGCTCATGGGCAAGTACAATTGATTTGTGTGGCTTCCGGCCCGCAAGCTCTTCACATGTTAGCCCGTGGTTCCGACGGACTTTATTACGATCCCGCCACCGGAGTTCGTGATAATGATTGGGGTAATCCAACAGCTGAACTCTTTGAACAACTCAGTGGCTATGAATTTGTTGGTTTATGGCTAGTTATTAGTTAATTAATGAGTAATTTGAAATAGTAAACCGATAAACGGTGCTATCGAGTTGTTTATCGGTTTACTTCAATATTTTTTAGTGTAGTTTTATAAACCTCCTTTCTTAACTTTTTCTTTAATTTATCA
>NZ_JAZGQE010000355.1:0-1633 GCF_048593885.1 Yersinia sp. 1252 StPb PI
CTGTTTTAATTTCATCTGTCATACATCACCTCATCTAGTGGTCTTATTGCTGCCACCGGTTAAGTGGCAGGGGTAAGGTCACTGGGATGACTCTGCAATCCACTGGCGCAAATACTTACGACTAAGCCATGACTGTTTGATGTAGCATGTGCGAGCCAAAGTGCCGCGCTCATGCTGAGCTGACAGGGCGCGATACTTTGCATAATCAGCAGCGCACTCATTTGCAAAAAGTTCAGGTGTGGTCATCATTCATTCCTCATTTGTAGCCAGCAAATTACGTGTGATTTTTTCTCTTAACCTGCATGCGAATACTTTCGCATCAGTGGAATTGCAGTGAAAAATCTCTGCCATCTCCTTGTTACCAACAGACGAAAACTCCAGGCTTCTTTGCATCTGATTCTCAGCAAATTTATCAACCCCTCTTGCTTCGGCCTCCGCTAATTCAGTTTCGGATAACATCATTCATTCCTCATTTACCCGCCAATAAAAAAGGCCGCGTTATGCGACCCAACTGCTACTCTGCTAATAATCCCGCTACAACTTTTTGCGCAACCTCAACTGCTTCGCTTAGTTTTTCCTTTCTTTCGGTTAGAACTTCACGCTGAGTTAGCAATGCTTCATAAAGAAAGTCGATGTCTGCCGTGGCATTAATTGAAATGTTGTTTCCTATGGCTATAACTAATTCAAGTCCGTACTTTTCTCGCTGGCTAATGACATGATTAACTCGGTCTAGTCGGTAATTTATGGACTGAACTTCTTGAAGTAATTTATTAAGTTCCATTCTCTTACCCCTTAACTATGTGGTGGGCTTCTAAATAAGCGGTATGCTTTTACCGCGCATCTTCTGACGAGCGTTTACTTGCTGGTCGTAGTTGCCGCGAATTTTCAGATTGGCGCGTTGGCGTTTCTCTGATGCTTTCTCAGCCAGTGCCCCGTAAAACTCCGCCGCTTTCTCTATCTGAGCTTTATATTCGAAGCTGATAGGCTTAATAGCGCTTTCTATGCGCCAGTTTGGCTTGCAGTTTAATCGCAGAGTAGGGCGCTTAACTTCGCGTGACTCTGGTTCTACGATGCCGTGTTGTGCGTTGTATGCTGTTGTGAGAGCCAAGCGCTTATCGTTACGGCGCTGTCTGGCGTTGTCATAACCTTGATGAGCCATGGTGTTACCTCCAGTTAATAACTTCACTAATGCCGCCTGAATTAAGCGGCATGATGAAATAACTAAAGGGAGATTGGAGACAGCTTCATATAACGCTGCTTAGGATTGATGACGCTAGTAGCTGGGCGTCCTTTGTATGAAAATTCGGTTTTAGTGTGACCAACGAAAGTGCGACCAAAGTAGACTGGATTTCCAGAAGCGCGCACGGTGACCTTAAGTAATTTAGTATTCATAAAACCTCCTGTATGAGTTTTGGTGATGCGGTGGACAGTGCCGATCTCTGTCTGGGCTGTGACTGCATTTGCAACCATCAGCCTCTACAGCAAGATTTTCACCACATCCCAAAACTCATTCGCTTTGGTTGTTTTGCACTTTTCAGCGCTGTTATCTTAAAGAACACTTCCTGTCTTACTTTTGGCGTCCTGCCGTGTTGATGGATTTAATATACTCACAAGTAAATTATCTGTCTATAGG
>NZ_JAZGQE010000356.1:0-1606 GCF_048593885.1 Yersinia sp. 1252 StPb PI
ATCAGACAATCTGTGTGGACACTACGCAATGCGTATCGTTTAGGTAAGGAGGTGATCCAACCGCAGGTTCCCCTACGGTTACCTTGTTACGACTTCACCCCAGTCATGAATCACAAAGTGGTAAGCGCCCTCCCGAAGGTTAAGCTACCTACTTCTTTTGCAACCCACTCCCATGGTGTGACGGGCGGTGTGTACAAGGCCCGGGAACGTATTCACCGTAGCATTCTGATCTACGATTACTAGCGATTCCGACTTCATGGAGTCGAGTTGCAGACTCCAATCCGGACTACGACAGACTTTATGTGGTCCGCTTGCTCTCGCGAGTTCGCTTCACTTTGTATCTGCCATTGTAGCACGTGTGTAGCCCTACTCGTAAGGGCCATGATGACTTGACGTCATCCCCACCTTCCTCCGGTTTATCACCGGCAGTCTCCCTTGAGTTCCCACCATTACGTGCTGGCAACAAAGGATAAGGGTTGCGCTCGTTGCGGGACTTAACCCAACATTTCACAACACGAGCTGACGACAGCCATGCAGCACCTGTCTCACGGTTCCCGAAGGCACTAAAGCATCTCTGCTAAATTCCGTGGATGTCAAGAGTAGGTAAGGTTCTTCGCGTTGCATCGAATTAAACCACATGCTCCACCGCTTGTGCGGGCCCCCGTCAATTCATTTGAGTTTTAACCTTGCGGCCGTACTCCCCAGGCGGTCGACTTAACGCGTTAGCTCCGGAAGCCACGCCTCAAGGGCACAACCTCCAAGTCGACATCGTTTACAGCGTGGACTACCAGGGTATCTAATCCTGTTTGCTCCCCACGCTTTCGCACCTGAGCGTCAGTCTTTGTCCAGGGGGCCGCCTTCGCCACCGGTATTCCTCCAGATCTCTACGCATTTCACCGCTACACCTGGAATTCTACCCCCCTCTACAAGACTCTAGCTTGCCAGTTTCAAATGCAGTTCCCACGTTAAGCGCGGGGATTTCACATCTGACTTAACAAACCGCCTGCGTGCGCTTTACGCCCAGTAATTCCGATTAACGCTTGCACCCTCCGTATTACCGCGGCTGCTGGCACGGAGTTAGCCGGTGCTTCTTCTGCGAGTAACGTCAATCAACCGTGCTATTAACACGATTGCCTTCCTCCTCGCTGAAAGTGCTTTACAACCCGAAGGCCTTCTTCACACACGCGGCATGGCTGCATCAGGCTTGCGCCCATTGTGCAATATTCCCCACTGCTGCCTCCCGTAGGAGTCTGGACCGTGTCTCAGTTCCAGTGTGGCTGGTCATCCTCTCAGACCAGCTAGGGATCGTCGCCTAGGTGAGCCATTACCTCACCTACTAGCTAATCCCATCTGGGCACATCCGATGGCGTGAGGCCCGAAGGTCCCCCACTTTGCTCTTGCGAGGTCATGCGGTATTAGCTACCGTTTCCAGTAGTTATCCCCCTCCATCAGGCAGTTTCCCAGACATTACTCACCCGTCCGCCGCTCGCCGGCAAAGTAGTAAACTACTTCCCGCTGCCGCTCGACTTGCATGTGTTAGGCCTGCCGCCAGCGTTCAATCTGAGCCATGATCAAACTCTTCAATTTAAGATTTGTTTGATTTGCT
>NZ_JAZGQE010000357.1:0-1604 GCF_048593885.1 Yersinia sp. 1252 StPb PI
CCATAACAGCAAGGAGGAAGAAATGAGAGCAATGTCCGCGTACTACTTACAATATACTGTATTTCTGCTACTGATTGCTGGAACCATCAATTTTATTTTTCAGTAACCGCTAAAAGAGTCTCGCTAATGCGCGGCTCTTTTGTTTTATCTCGGGTAAAAAGTACAATAAATTGTCGTGTTAATACGCAAAAAAATAATTGTTTGACTCACTGATCCTCACCCTACATGGCTGCCATACAGCCATCGCGTCTCGACATTTAGCCTAAAATCGAAAGAATACTCTCAGGAAAGGTAGTATCAAACGTTTGAGCGATTTCCGCTTTCGACCACCATAGGTATTTACTGTTCACAGACCTCTCATATCACGGCCCCTGGATATTATGGAAAATTGAGATTTTTATTGGCAATGTTAGTGAGTAAAGCATTACGATTATCACAACTACGGAGAAAATAAAACTATTCAGCGCAAGCCTATAATCATAATTGATGTTTATTCAACTTTATTTACTCAATTAACATTCGGGTTTTAACGTGTTTTACCCATATTCCTGGTTAAGATATACATAAAAAAGTCAATTATTTAAATCGAGACTCACTATTTATATATCATAAGAAATAGGCTGAGAAAGGATATTGAGATGCTAATAAGGTTTGTTCGTCGTTAACCCATCAATTTAATCCAGCATATGAAATAAACAGATGGAATATTAAATACTGCCGATACGAATATGGCACAAAAATATAAATAAGGCATATGAAATTTAGTGTAACTTATTGATTTTGTTGGTGGGTCGTGCAGGGTTCGAACCTGCGACCAATTGATTAAGAGTGCATAGAACTACTATTTAAACCAGTAAGTTACCGCATCAACCGCCGCTCACACGTCCCAAGATGCAAAAAGATGACAAACGTTGGTACGCGATGAAAAGCAATGATAGTCCCAAATTTGTCTCTATCCCACCTCAATAGACATCCCACAAAGTGAGATTAGTCACTATCGACAACACATCTTTAGGCCTGGTCATCTGCTCTGTATTTTCCACTGCTTAGGATCTTCTTTTTTTCTGTGTAATTAAAATCAAGCTTACTTTTGTATCTGGCGGCCATATCTCGGCCCTTTTTAGTGAGTGGTTTTTCCAATACTCTATAATTAATCTCTGCAAATAAAATGGTAAAAAATGAAGCGACTACAGTTAATGTAATTACTTTTACCCCAATATTATTGTTGGTTGTTATTAACTTTCCAAATAACTCTGATGTAAGCAAAAAAACATTAACATGTATTAAATATATCGAATAAGATCTTCCACCTAGATATGTGAATATATTCTTCAATCTCCCTTTCGGGAGTATCATTAAATCCTTGCAGACAGAAACATACACTATTAAGAAGCATACAATAGTAGTTACACCAGCCATTTTTCCATACTTAGTTGCTGGAATCATAAGAAGCGCAAGGAATAGTGTTAAGAAAATAATATAACTAGATACATTAGACTTAAGCATTGAATGCGTTTTTTTAATTATTATTTTCGACTCGAACATTGCTAACAATACGCCAGCACACAACGTATCTGTTCTTGTGGTCCAAGCTAAAGATCCAT
>NZ_JAZGQE010000358.1:0-1601 GCF_048593885.1 Yersinia sp. 1252 StPb PI
CTTCTTTTGTTTGTATTCTGTGATTCTTATTATTTGGTAATGCATTTATAACCTCACGTTTTGGGCTGGATTGACAATATTTAAAATGCTGAAATAATAGCCGTAAGAAATCGGATGTCACTGATTCAGGATATTAATCCTAATTAATATTATTGGCCTAAAACCTTATTTTAAAGCACGGGGAAATAAACATGAAAATTAAAACTAGCAATGCATTAATCGCTGCTATTGCAAGCGTATTTATTGCACAATCAGCATTTGCTGCTGATGGAACTATTACCATTAACGGCCAAATTACAGATACGACTTGTGGTGTCTCTGTCAACAACGGCACTAAAGATGGGACCGTTAACTTACCGACTATTTCTGCAAGCGCACTGAGTTCTGTCAACTCCGTTGCGGGTACCACTCCGTTCAATATCTCGTTGTCTGGTTGTACTGGGGCGACACTGAATAACGCTTATGCTTACTTCGAACCAGGTGCTTTTGTTGAGACCAGCACTGGCCGGTTGAACAACAATAGCGGTACAGCGACGGGTGTTCAGGTTCGTTTGTTAGACAAAAGCAGCACAGCAATCATGGTAGGCGGCGCTAGCCAGGGCGGCGTGGTGGAAGATATTTCCACTGGTGATGCAACATTGGGCTACTACGCACAATATTATGCGAATAGTGGCACTGTTGGTGCTGGTACCGTTGTAACACAAGTCGACTATACTATTGTTTACGATTAATCAAAGCGTGTGATATAGCGTGGCTGATGGCAAGTTATTGTTATAGCTAATGTTATCTGTTGCCGAATGGGAGCTTAATGCTCCCTGTTTCATTCGCTCTATAATTGGAAACTCTTATGCGCAAAACATACTTTATGGCCTTTGCTTTTGTCACATTACTGGTTGCAGCAACGGTTACCCGTGCTGAAGTAATGATCACGGGTACGCGTGTTATTTATGACGAGAAGCAGCGTGAAGGCGTGGTTAAGGTTTCCAATACCGGTAATATGCCGGTTCTTCTTCAAGCCTGGATTGATAACGGTGATGCGAATGCGCGTCCTGATACTATCAAGGTGCCTTTTAGTGTTACGCCACCAGTAGTGCGTCTGGATCCTAAACGGGATCAGACTATTCGCCTGTTCCGTACTGGCAGCGGCTTAGCAGCCGATCGTGAAACGCTTTTTTGGTTTAATTTGCTAGAAATTCCACCTAAACCCACTAAAGGTGCCACGGGGGAAGATAATAAATTGCAATTGGCTTTCCGTACCCGAATAAAAATGTTCTATCGCCCGGCAGAATTAACGATGCCGATAGAACAGGCTATTACGAATCTGACCTTTTCTAAAAAGGGCAATCAACTGGTTATAAAAAATGCATCACCGTATTATATAACCTTTAGAAAATTGGAGTTACGGGCATCAAAAGAGAGCCCAGCGGTGGCGAACTTGAGCAAAATAAATAATAAGATGATTGCACCTTTTGCTGAGCTTAGCTTACCGGTTAGCGTTAACGGTCCAATAAATAATACTACACAAGTTTTTTATTCTGTTATCAATGACCAGGGTGGCGAAACGCAGGGTGTTCAAAAGTTGGCGCAATAAAAACATAAAT
>NZ_JAZGQE010000359.1:0-1581 GCF_048593885.1 Yersinia sp. 1252 StPb PI
TTCCAGTTGGCACCAGTAGGGAGCAGGTCAACCGCATTGCCGGAGATATGACGGCTATTCATGGTCTGGCTTTTACCTGTAGCCACCAGCTCTTTTTGCCGTTCTACCGTGCGGACACCTTCAATAACGCCGAAATCAACCGTTGATATCTCCAGAGCGCGGCGAACCACTTTCACCAGGTTAGCGTTAACTCCCTTGAGGTTATTCTCACTACGGGTACTAAATCTGTAATTTGTCATGGTTTGAGTCTCGCAGGTTTAGAGAAGCGCATGACGTTTCCACCAGCAGCAACAATCGCCACAGCCATGCTGATATTAATGAGCGTTTCGGACCAGTCGGCTTGGTGGTAATCGCCAGTCAGTATCCGAATGGTCACCGATGCACTGGCCACCATGAGAGCGTAAGCAAAGAATGAGGCTATCGGTCTATAGGTTGCCCCCCTGCTCCGGTAAGCAAATAAACGGACTGCTATCACCGCACAAGCAATAGCATCAAGCGTCAGCAGATAATTATTCATCGGGTTTTCCCCCACCACTTCTAAAGCGGTCGATGAGGTTGCCGGGGTTTTTCGACTCTTTGTTTGCCCACATCAAAAGACGTATGACAACAGCACCCGCAACCATTGCGCCCACAGGTTCAGCGGCTCTAACTTCGCTAGGCGTCAGGAAATTGATAAACGAGGTAATGAATGGGGCAGACAACACGCCAGCACCCCATGACAGGCCAAATAGAAACAGTTTCTTAGATAGAGAGAAGTCTGACGCAGATAACACGAATACAGCAGCGCCAGCGAACGCCCCCACCACAACACCAGCATCCAGCCCCGATAACAGCCCGATGAAAGTAACGCCAGTAACAGTTGCGGTGGCGGCTCCGGTGCTGGTGATCGGTTCCGACATGATGGTTTCCTTATATGTGGGGAATTTAGCCCACCAGTGCAGCCACTCATCTGTTAATGGTGTGTGGAGTTGATTGGGTGGTGACTGATGGGCTAAAACGAAAAAGCCCCAGCGAATGCCAGGGCTTAATAATTAACCGAGCTATCTCGGCTGTTACATCACTACGAAGTCACATTAACGCAGGATTTTATGAACTTTATTTTGAATATCTAGCTGCAATGACGGCGACTCAATACTTCCATCTGGAGAGCTTTTGTTCATTAGCATGGCATCGAGCTTCTCACGTTCTGTAGGGCTCAGAGTGCAATATAACGCTGCAACTATCTTTTTCAGTGCTAATAATTCAAGCGTTAAATGTGACGTGACGTCTGACATGCTTTACCTCTCAGGAATCCTCTTGGATTCGAGAGTATAGCTATTTCTGGTAGAAACTCTCTAAATCGATACCATAATTAATAATTTGCAAAAAAAATGTCAGCATCTAACTTCACTACATTCGACTGAGCACCAACCATTAGTGAGGCAATGCTCTGAATAGATTGGGATATGAACCGGTTATTCAATGAAGCTCAGGCGAATGTAGAAATGAAAAAAAAGCCCTAGCTGTTAGGCGGGGCTGAAGCGAAGGGGTATCGTTACGGGGGCCTGCCCGTGGTACTGGCCAGTTGGTTATACATTAACT
>NZ_JAZGQE010000035.1:0-34408 GCF_048593885.1 Yersinia sp. 1252 StPb PI
TTTATCTTTGTTAGGATTATTTCCCTGATAATGGTATTAGATAATTTATTAATTAATCGAACGAGGGCAACTTACCATTCGGCGACGGCACCATCAGGATAGCGCCAAACCGGATTTCTCCAATCAGGGGCATTCTTGCTGCGTTCAATCACTAATTCCTCATTGATTTCTACCCCTAAGCCGGGTTTCGTCAGTGGATAGAAATGACCATCGGTCATTTTGAAATCGTCTTTATTAATCACATAATCCAGCAACTCAGCACCTTGGTTGTAATGAATCCCCATGCTTTGCTCCTGCAAGACTGCATTGCGGGCGACAAAATCAAGGTGCAAACAAGACGCCAGTGCAATTGGCCCAAGTGGGCAATGTGGTGCTAATGCCACATCATAAGACTCTGCCATAGCGGCAATTTTAAAGCACTCAGTCAGGCCACCAGCATGAGATAAGTCAGGTTGAATAATTGCCAGCCCGCCATCGGCCAATACCCGTTTAAATTCAAAACGGGAGAACATCCGCTCGCCTGCTGCGATAGGAATATGGGTTTGGGCCGCCAGACGGGGATAATATTCTGCCTGTTCAGCTAATACGGGTTCTTCAATAAACAATGGCCGATAAGGTTCTAATTCTTTAATCAGGATTTTTGCCATTGGCGCATTAACCCGACCATGAAAATCTAAACCAAATTCAATACGGTTACCAAAGGCTTCACGAATTTGTGCCACGACCGCTACTGCGGCATCAACTTTACGGGCATTATCGATCAGGCCCATTTCCTCGCATCCATTGAGTTTAAACGTATCAAAACCAATCTCAGTGAGTTTATTAATTCCGCTAATCACATCAGACGGACGATCACCGCCAACCCAACTGTAAGCTTTAATTTTATCGCGAACCAATCCACCCAATAATTGGTAAACCGGAACTCCCAACGCTTTACCTTTAATATCCCATAGCGCCTGATCGATGCCGGCAATAGCACTCATCAGAATAGGACCACCGCGATAGAAACTGCCGCGATATAATGTCTGCCAAATATCGTTGATACGTGCCGGGTCTTGCCCAATAACATATTCCGATAACTCGTGTACCGCAGCTTCAACGCTACGAGCACGCCCTTCAATTACCGGTTCACCCCAACCAATAATGCCTTCATCGGTTTCGATTTTCAGAAACATCCAGCGTGGGGGTAAACGGTAAGTGGTTAGCTTGGTAATTTTCATTTGGTGGCATCCTTAAAGGCTTTAATAAACGCAGCCGCTTGTTGTGCGGTCTGAGATACCGATTGGCCTGCGCGGTAAAGGTCACCGCCCAAACCAGCACCAGCACAACCCGCAGCCAAATAAATAGACAAATTCTCAGGAGTAATCCCACCAACGGCAAACACCGGCACCTCAGGGGGCAATACGGCTTTTAATGCTTTGATATAGTCGGGACCAAAAGAGACCGAGGGGAAAATTTTCAGGGCTTGCGCGCCTGCATCCAGCGCCGTGAAAGCTTCAGATGCGGTGGCACACCCAGCGCAAACCGTCATGCCTAACTCCACAGCCCGACGGATCACAGCCGGTTGGGTGTTCGGCGTGACCACCAGCTTGCTGCCCATGCTATGCAACACATCCAGTTGCTCGGGTTTCAGTACCGTGCCCGCACCAATTAATGCACGATGACCAAATTCCGCGACCGTTTGCGCAATACTCACTTCCCATTGTGGGGAATTCAGCGGGATTTCAACCGCATCAAAGCCTGCATCAAGCAAAGCGGCCACATGGTCATGAACTTGCGCGGGTGTGATGCCGCGCAAAATGCCAATCAATGGCATGTTAGTATTCCATTTCATTTACGATACTCCTGATTCCAGCTTGAAAAACCTGATCGCCATCCAACACCTGATAAAGCATCCCAGCCATCTCTAGCCCCTGGGTATAGCGCTCAACCAGTTTAGGATTGCCAATCACCGTAATACATTCACCAGCAGCAAGCGGATATTGCTGCTGCATCTGCACGATTTCATTGCCAATCAGCAGGCCAGAAAGCCAGTCGCCGACCGATGTTCGCTTCAATCGACCCAATACATGGGCAGCACGCGTCTCAAACAGACAACGCATGATATTGCTGTCATTAAAGCTTTGCGTCAGGCCATCGATAAACGCAGTATTGTCCGGTAATTGAGCCTCCAGCCCTGCCCCCACCAATGAATTATTCAGCAGCAAATAGTGCAATTCACCTGTCATCAGAGTGCGGAAATCCATGACCTGGTCACCCTGCATTTGCACCCATTTACTGTGAGTTCCCGGCATTAAATAGACCGATGAAGGCCGTTCGCTATACGCACCGATCAGTTGGGTTTCTTCACCACGCATCACGTTGCGGTTATCTGGCTTATCAACACATAAACCGGGGATAATCCATGCCCGAATTGGCTCAGCCTCCGCCACATAGGTTAATTGACGCGATACCTGCGTAAGACGGGTTGGACAAGCAAGATAAGGCACTGAAATCCAACCCGCATTGCTGCCAATCATGCCGGCCATCAGCACTGGCAAGTCATACTGTTGCTGCTGCTCACGCCATGGCGCGATAACCTGCTGAAATATCTGCTGCGCACTTTGCCCATTAAAGCGAGTGACCCCGGCTTCGGATCGCAACATATCTACACATTCACCACGTAAATAAAGCCAGGCACGCAGGTTGGTCGATCCCCAATCAATGGCGATATAGCTTTTATCCATAACTCTGCTCACTCATGTAATATCCTTTAGCCGTTTAGCGGAGCTGGCTATCATGGTTAACGCAGCCCGTTCTGCCGCATCAGCATCTTGATGGCGAATAGCGTCATAAAGATCCTGATGCTCTTGTAATGTGCGCGGCATGTTTTCTTCATCAGGCATGTAGGTTCGTTCAAACACCGCCCGTTGCAGAGAGCTGATTGCCACACTGAGTTGCTGTAATACCGGATTGTGTACCGAAGCCAATACCGCCTCGTGATAGCGGATATCCGCTTCGTTAAATGCGTCTCTATCTTGATGATTGGCGATCATTTCATTGAGTGCCGTTTCAATCACCGCCAGCTCTTTCGAGGTTGCCCGTTCGGCAGCCCAGCGGGCGATAGTTGGCTCTACCAGATTACGCACTTCGCTCATCGCACTGATTAAACGTGGGTCATAATCACTGGCCAGCGCCCATTGCAGTACATCGGTATCGAGATAATTCCACTGATTACGGGGCCGGACAAACGCCCCACGAAAACGTTTCACTTCAATCAATCGCTTTGCCATCAGCGCCCGAAAAACCTCACGAATCATGTTACGAGAGGTTTGAAATTCCTCACAAATTTCCGCTTCGGCAGGCAACGGTGAGCCCGGTGGATATTTGCCCTCAACAATCTGCTGACCAATAACCAAAATAATGCGGTCTGTTTTACTGAGTTGTTCTTTTGTCATGTTCGCTCCGGTTATTTCAGGTTAACCAATAATGATTCCCTTACTTTACGCATCTCTTGATTAACCGTCCCCACAACGCCGCACAATTTTCAAATTTTGTCATTCAACACAAAACAGATTGTAGAGCTATATTTTATTTTTGTACTACAATTTGGATCGCAAAATAAGCAATCCATCACAAAATGAATGAAAAAAACGGCATAACCCCTGTGCATTTAGAAATAAAAGTCTAATATGGATTTTTAATTCCAAATAAAATGACCTATGCTTAATCGATATCAGCCCATTGCCGATGCAATCGCCACCCTTTTCTCTCCCTATGCAGAAGTCGTCATTCATGACTTAACCAGCCAAAAATTGGTTTATATCGCCAACAACTATTCACAGCGGGAATTAGGGGAAGACTCCAATCTCAGTGAGTTGCGATTTGATCAGCACTCACAGGTGATCGGGCCTTACCAAAAGCGTAATTGGGATGGCCGTCAACTGCGTTCCATCAGCACGGTATTACGTGATGACAATAGGCAGCCGATTGGATTGTTATGTATCAATCTGGATATCACTGTATTTGAAAGTGCCAAAGCAGCACTGGAGCTATTCCTGTCAGGGCAGCAACTACAGCCACAACCGGATGTGCTGTTTCAGGATGATTGGCAGGAACGCATCAACACTTATATCCATCATTGGTTACAGCAGCAGCAGCTGACGCTAGCAGCTTTGAATAATGCCAGCCGCCGGATGCTCATTGAGACCCTCTATCAACAGGGCGCATTCAACGGTAAGAATGCAGCCGGTTACGTGGCAAAAATCCTCGGTATTGGTCGGGCGACTGTTTATAACCATTTGAAAAATATAAAAACCAACTAAAGGATTTTAAGGAACCGTCATGAATACATTATTCGATGCCATTAAAGAAGCTCATCAGGTATTACGCCCACAAGTGAGAGTGACGCCGCTGGAATATAGTCCATTGCTATCGCAGCACAGTGGCTGCGAAATCTATCTTAAGTGCGAACATCTGCAACATACCGGTTCTTTTAAATTTCGTGGGGCCAGTAACAAGTTGCGTTTGTTGACCGATGAACAGCGCCAGAACGGCGTTATTACTGCCTCGACCGGTAACCACGGGCAGGCGATGGCGCTAGCGGGGAAACTGGCAGGAGTGAAAGCCACCATATATGCGCCAGAGCAAGCGGCAGCTATCAAGCTGGAAGTTATTCGCGCACTGGGCGGCCAGATTGAACTGGTAGCGGGTGATGCTTTAAATGCCGAACTGGCTGCGAGTATCGCCGCAGAGCAGCAGGGCAAAGTCTATATCTCTCCTTATAACGACCCGCAAGTGATTGCCGGGCAAGGTACCTGTGGCATGGAGATGGTGGAACAGCAACCAGACCTTGATGCGGTGTTTGTGGCCGTTGGCGGTGGTGGCCTGATTTCTGGTATTGCGACAGTTTTAAAGAAATTATCGGATAAAACACAGGTGATTGGTTGCTGGCCGGCGAATGCCACCAGCATGTATACCTGCCTGCAAAATGGCCAAATCCAGGAAGTGGCAGAGCAGGAAACCCTGTCTGACGGTACTGCCGGAGGTGTTGAACCCGGAGCCATCACCTTCGCACTTTGCCAACAGTTGATCGATCAGAAAGTCCTGGTGAGTGAGCAGGAAATCAAAGATGCCATGCGGTTGATTGCCCACACAGACCGTTGGATGATTGAAGGTGCCGCTGGTGTGGCATTAGCGGCAGCGTTGAAACTGGCACCACGTTGGCAAGGTAAGAAAGTGGCAGTGGTACTGTGCGGTAAAAATATCGTACTGGAAAAATATCTGGGAGCCATCGCCGAATGCTAATTTTGAGTAAGCAACAGATCCTTGACAAGTTCGATGCAGATGCCATCACCTTGCTGCTCAAAGAGGGCTTTATTGCCTATAGCCAGCAGCAAGTGCAAATGCCCCCAGTGCAACATTTGCTGTTTGGGCAAGCCAACGGTGATTGCTGTATTAAAAGTGGGTATTTGCAGGGTGACAGTCAGTTTGTGGTAAAGGTTTCCGGCGGTTTCTATGATAATCCCGCGCAAGGATTGGCCAGTAATCAAGGGCTGATGATGGCCTTTTCCGCCCTTACTGGCGAGCCACAAGCTATCTTGCTCGATGAGGGGTGGTTAACTGCGCTGCGTACTGCGCTGGCCGGGCGAATTGCCGCCGAGCTTTGCGCACCAAAACATATCAGTGCTATTGGTATCATCGGTACCGGTATGCAGGCACGGCTACATCTGATGTACCTAAAAAGTGTGGTGGCATGCCGTGCGCTATGGGTTTGGGGTCGCAGTGAAACGGCATTAGAGGAGTATCGGCAGTATGCTGAAGATGAAGGTTTCGAGGTTAATACCACACTGAATGCCGCAGAGTTAGCCCGTCACTGCCAGTTGATTATCACCACCACACCGAGCAGAGAACCTATCTTGCAAGCGGCGGATATTCAGCCAGGAACCCATATTACGGCGGTCGGTGCAGATAGTGCAGGTAAACATGAGCTATCCCCTGAACTGGTAGCTAAAGCCGATAAAATCTTGCTGGACTCATGGGCGCAATGCTCAGAATTTGGTGAGATTTCGCAGGCATTCCAGCAAGGGCTATTAGCAACTCACACCTTAACTGAGGTGGGTTCAGTTTTAGCGCAAGGTATCTCTTTTAGAGATAATGACCAACAGATTACTCTGGCGGATTTAACCGGATTAGGGATTCAGGATGTGCAAATAGTGAAAGGGATTCTAGGGTGATAAAAGAGAGGGTAGGCTTTTAGATTCTCTCTGTTGACCTTGAGCGCAATCAGGAATATTGCCGACAAAGTTTACAGGCCGAATGAGCCGCATGGACGCGGCGAAAGGTGCTGTCGAGCTGGGAGCGAGTCAGCACCGGTTCGATTAGCCGGTAAGCTGCCGGAGGGTATGGCGAAGCCACAATATTTCGCGCAAGCCGCAGGTGCAGGAGGGCCGGCCAGCCCTCTTGCTCGGTTGAGGCATAACGGTCGGCAATAGCAACAAATCGAATATCAACCGTAACCTGATCCGAGCAGCAAATTAATGAGCTACTGCATCAGTTAAATATCAAAGTACAAATTTCTCTATCGCTACCGCCACACCGTCTTCACTGTTGGTACATGTGACAAACTGCGCTATCTCTTTCAATTCAGGGATAGCATTCCCCATTGCAACACCGACACCAGCATAGTTAACCATCGCAATATCATTACCCTGATCACCCAAAGCCATCACATTTTCCTGCGCAATGCCTAAGTGATCTGCCAGCATTTTCACCCCAGTCCCCTTATCCACTCGCTTACTCAGGATTTCCAGATAAAACGGTGCACTCTTCATGATAGTGAAACGCTCAAAAGCTTCGGCTGGCATCATCGCTAAGGCTCGATCCAGTTTTTCTGGCTCGTCAATCATCATCACTTTAGGAAAGCGTAATGTTGGGTCCATCTCTTCGATTGCACGATATTTCAATGGAATACCGGTCAATAACACTTCATGTAGGGTATATTTGCTGATGTCTTTATTCGCGGTATATAAGGTATCAAAATCAAAAGCCTGGAAGCTAACATCCATTTTGCGCGATAAAGCCTCGAAATAGAGGTAGTCCTCAAAACTGATAGTTTCCTGCAAAATACACTCACCCGTGGCGGCTTTTTGCACTAACGCACCGTTATTGCTGATGCAATAATCACCACTGTTTTGCATATTTAATTCACGTAAATAACGTTGGACCCCAATATAGGGCCGACCCGTGGCCAATACCACACAGACCCCTTTCGCCCGGGCAGCATCAATAGCCTGCTTTACCCGTGGAGTGATTTCGTGCTGCGGATTCAGTAACGTGCCGTCCATATCGATAGCGATTAATTCAATAGCCATAGGCCCTCACATTTATATAGCGAATGCCTCATGCTAACGCGATTCAGCATAAAAATGCGAGAAAATGATGTTAGTTCAGACTATGCATTACTACCAAAGAAATTTTGGTTGGAATACAAAATAGGCATAAGATAATGAGCAGGTAAATGATAAAAGCGAAAGTACAAAGGTAATTTTCTGAGAATTGGCTGATAATGCCTAACAAAGTATGTACCGTGAACATGCTCCAACCCGGTAATCCAATGTCCCGAAACCGCTTTGCCTCAATATTTGCTGAGGCAAACACCAGAAAAAAAGCCATCACTACAATCACGCAGCCTAAAATAGCAATTATAAAATTTGATGCATTAGCGTTTTCATAGGCTAAAAAGAAAGGCACGCCAGCAAATAAACCTATCAATAATGGCAAGATAAACGTAGCAATATAACAAACCAAAAATCTTACTTTGCCCAATCTGCCATCACGAACCTCACAAAATAATTCTGCTGCTAATCCCATGCACCTACCTCTCCTGCGTAAATATTAAAAAAATTATTAACGCAAGACTAGCGACAAGAGACGACGAAGTCCTTATTGAGAAAAGAGAGTTTCCTTTTATTTTTACATTAAGAGCCTTGTTTCCTGCATTAAAGATATTTAGGGTTTTGGCAAAAAAAAACCCAGTAGCAGTTTCCCGCTCTGGGCTTTCTATCCGATCAATCGCTTATCAGATTAAATATCGATATTGGCTGCGCGTAACGCATTCTCTTCGATAAAGGCACGACGAGGCTCAACCGCATCACCCATCAGGGTGGTGAATAACTGATCCGCTGCAACGGCATCTTTCACCATCACTCGCAGCATACGGCGGCTGGTTGGGTCCATGGTGGTTTCCCACAACTGCTCTGGGTTCATTTCACCCAAGCCTTTATAGCGCTGAATTGCCAAGCCACGGCGAGACTCTTTCACTAACCAGTCCAGCGCATCTTCAAAGCTTGAAACCGGCACTCGGCGTTCGCCACGTTCAACAAATGCGCCTTCTTCAATTAAGCCACGCAGTTTTTCGCCCAGTAGGCAGATCTTGCGATACTCACCGCCGTGGACAAAATCAAAGTCCAGATCATAATCGGTATCTACACCGTGGGTACGGATACGCAATATTGGCTCGAACAATTGACGCTCACGGTTTTCGCGCACCACAGAACTGTAGCTGCTGCCGTGCTGCTCTTTTTCATTCAGTAACACCACCAGCGAATCAATCCACTGTGTCACCACTTCTTTATCGCTCAAATCCTCTTCTTTCAAGGTTGGCTGATAAATCAGGTTATTCAGCAAAGCACGCGGATAACGGCGCTCCATACGAGCAATGGTCTTCTGAACGCTATAATGCTCAGCAACCAGTTTCTCAAAATGCTCGCCCACTAGCGGTGGTGCCTCAGGATTGACGTGCAATGCAGCGCCATCCAGTGCCAGTGTCATCTGATACTGTTCCATCGCATCATCATCTTTGATGTATTGCTCTTGTTTGCCTTTTTTCACTTTATACAGTGGCGGCTGAGCGATAAACACATGGCCACGCTCAATAATTTCCGGCATCTGACGGTAGAAGAAGGTCAATAGCAACGTGCGGATGTGAGAACCATCCACGTCGGCATCGGTCATGATAATGATATTGTGGTAGCGCAGTTTGTCAGGGTTATATTCATCCCGGCCAATACCACAACCCAATGCAGTAATCAGCGTTGCGACTTCCTGTGAAGAAAGCATTTTGTCAAAGCGCGCTTTCTCAACGTTCAGGATTTTACCTTTCAACGGCAAAATGGCCTGGTTCTTACGGTTACGGCCTTGTTTCGCAGAGCCGCCCGCAGAGTCCCCTTCCACTAAGTAGAGTTCGGACAACGCCGGATCTCGTTCCTGACAATCTGCCAGTTTGCCTGGCAAACCTGCCAGGTCCAGCGCGCCTTTACGGCGTGTCATTTCACGCGCTTTACGTGCAGCTTCACGTGCACGGGCAGCATCGATAATTTTGCCAACCACGATTTTGGCGTCGCTTGGGTTTTCCAGCAAATACTCAACCAACTTCTCGTTCATCAGCGTTTCGACCGCAGTTTTCACTTCAGAAGAAACCAATTTATCTTTGGTCTGTGAGGAGAATTTAGGGTCCGGCACTTTAACAGAAACAACAGCAATCAGGCCTTCACGGGCATCATCACCAGTGGCACTGATTTTCGCTTTCTTGCTGTAGCCTTCTTTGTCCATATAGCTGTTCAGCGTACGGGTCATCGCCGTGCGGAAGCCCACCAAGTGAGTACCACCATCGCGCTGCGGAATGTTATTGGTGAAGCAGTAGATATTTTCTTGGAAACCATCGTTCCACTGCAATGCCACTTCCACACCGATATCATCTTTCATGGTGGAGAAATAGAACACTTTCGGGTGGATCGGGGTTTTGTTTTTATTCAGATACTCAACAAACGCCCGAATACCCCCTTCATAATGGAAGTGGTCTTCTCTGTCGTTACGCTTGTCTTTCAGTTTGATTGATACACCGGAGTTCAGGAATGACAGCTCGCGCAGACGCTTAGCCAGAATTTCATACTGGAATTCGATGTTATTGGTAAAGGTCTGGAAACTCGGCCAGAAACGCACGGTCGTCCCGGTCTGATCGGTTTCACCCACCACTTTCAGTGGTGCCTGAGGCACGCCCATTTTGTAGGTTTGCTCGTGAACTTTTCCTTCACGACGAATAACCAATTCCAGCTTTTCAGACAGGGCGTTAACAACGGACACACCCACGCCGTGCAAACCGCCGGAAACTTTGTAAGAGTTATCGTCAAATTTACCGCCAGCATGCAACACGGTCATGATGACCTCTGCGGCTGATACCCCTTCCTCTTCGTGCATACCGGTTGGGATACCACGGCCATCATCCTGCACAGAAACAGAGTTATCCGAATGGATGGTGACTATAATTTCTTTACAGTGGCCAGCGAGGGCTTCGTCGATAGCGTTGTCCACAACCTCGAATACCATGTGGTGCAGACCGGTACCGTCATCAGTATCACCGATATACATGCCCGGACGCTTACGAACCGCATCCAGCCCTTTTAATACCTTGATACTTGAGGAGTCATAAGTATTCGACATCAACGTTTCTCGCTCATTTTTAATCCTGTGGTTGAACCTCTATTTTGCCATGTTCCACGCGGAACATCTTGCCCTTTTCGCCTACCATGTCGGCAACTTGCTCAGCACTCACTGCGCTGACAAAAACCTGTGCCTGGGTAGCCTTGAGACGCTCGGCCAATAATCGACGACGGCCGGTGTCCAATTCGGAAGCAAAATCGTCAAGCAGATACAGGCAACGCCGCCCGCTCTGTCGGGTGAGAAACTCACCCTGCGCTAACCGCAGTGCGCACATCAGCAACTTCAACTGACCACGCGATAGCAAATCTTCTACCGGCGTACCCTCGGCCCGAATGCGGAAATCCGCTTTATGTGGCCCGATGGCGGTATAAGTTAGCGCGCGGTCACGCTCAAACTGGCGTTCCAGCAACTCACCATAGTCACTCTCTTTATCCCAACCGCGCTGGAAAGAGAAACTCAAGGCGAACTCTGGCAGGAACAGGGCGCATGTGGCTGAAATATCTGCCGCAATTGCATCACTGTATGCCGCCCGCCACTCACTAATGCGTTCAGCCAGTGGGATAATTTCCTGATCCCAAGGCCGGATTTGCGCATAGCGACTAACCTGGCGCAGCGCGGCGTTGCGCTGCTTAAGTAATCTTTTTAGATTGCTCCAGGCCGTAAAAAAACCGGGTTCATTATGAAAGCAACCCCAGTCTAAAAAAGCGCGCCGGAATTTTGGCCCGCCATTCAATAAGGTGAACCCCTCAGGGGTGATCAATTGCATGGGCAGCATTTGCGCCAATTCGGCCACTTTGTGGCCGTCAGTGCCATCGATCCGCACCTTGCTATCACCCTGGCGGCTTTTACTTAGCCCAATAGATGATTCACGTTCATTCACATCAACCCGACCATGTAACACAAACTCGGCACAGTCGTGACGGATCACTCTGCCAGCTTGTAAACTACGAAAGGCCCTACCATGGCCAAGGGTATAAATCGCCTCTAACACACTGGTTTTACCGCTACCGTTGGGACCAACTAAAAAATTAAACCCCGCCGCCAGTGCCAAGTCTGCCGATTCGATATTACGAAAATCTTTAATTAACAACCGTGTCAGAGCCATGCTGCAAATGTCTTCATTATTGAACATCAAACCATCAAGGGCGTTATCGCATTACCTCTGAAAGAGGGCGTAATTGTCGCAGACAGATTGGGTGCGGACAGCGCACAACCACCGGAGCGTACTTAAATGTACGTGAGGATGGTGAGCACTGCCCAATCCCAAGCTGGCAATAAGATAGCCCGCTATAGTTCAAAGACGCATTGGCATGACAACGTAGGCCGCAGCCTGACTGGCACCGTCTTCAATCTGCACACTGGAGACCGAATCGGTCAATAACAGGCGCACATCTTCGCATTTCAGTGCATTCAGCACATCAAGTACATAGCTGACGTTGAAACCGATCTCCATTTCCGTTCCCTCGTAGCTAACATCGAGGATTTCTTCCGCTTCTTCCTGTTCAGGGTTATTGGCGGTGATTTTGAGCTGATTGTGACTGACATAGAGCCGAACGCCGCGGAACTTCTCATTTGACAAAATTGCTGCTCGGGCAAAAGCCTGTTTCAGCAAGTCACAACCCGCTTCTAGCGTTTTGTCAGGGTTCTTCGGCAATACCCGGCGATAATCAGGGAAACGGCCATCAACCAGCTTAGAGGTGAAAATAAAATCCCCCACATGCGCGCGGATGTTGTTGCTGCCGATTTGCAGGCGCAGTGGTGTATCACCCCCATCCAATAACCTGACCAGCTCCATCACACCTTTACGCGGCACGATCACCGAATGTGAAGGTAATGTCTGCCCGATTGGCATGGAACATACCGCCAAACGGTGGCCATCGGTCGCCACAGTACGCAGCTCTTCACCTTCAGTCTCAAACAGCATACCGTTCAAGTAATAGCGCACATCCTGATGAGCCATCGAGAACTGAGTGGACTCAATCAGACGTTTCAGTGTGGCTTGCGGTAAGGTGAACTCCACCTCACTCTGCCAATCATCCAGATTAGGGAAGTCCGCCGCGGGCAGGGTAGACAGCGAGAAGCGGCTACGGCCAGAGCGCACCAGTAGACGATCACCATCCAGTGCCACCGTGATTTCTGCCCCTTCTGGCAAACCGCGCCAAATATCAAAAAACTTCCGGGCCGGTACGGTGGTTGCTCCCTGGGTATGGGGATTTGACAACGCAACGCGCGCGACCATCTCCATTTCCAGATCGGTCCCCGTCAGCAACAAAGAGCCTTCGGTCACTTGCAACAACAAGTTACCTAAAATTGGCAACGTAGGACGTCCACCCAGCGGGCTACTGACCTGTTGCAGCGGTTTTAGCAGATGCTCACGTTCAATGATAAATTTCATAGCGCTAGGAGGATAATGTTCTGATTAAGTTAGAGAAATCTTCTTTGATGTCGTGGCTTTCTTCACGCAATTGCTCAATCTTGCGGCAAGCATGCAACACCGTGGTATGGTCGCGGCCACCAAACGCATCGCCGATTTCAGGCAGGCTGTGGTTGGTTAACTCTTTTGCCAGCGCCATCGCCATTTGGCGCGGGCGGGCCACCGAACGAGAACGCCGTTTGGAGAGCAGGTCAGCGACCTTAATTTTATAATATTCTGCGACAGTCTTTTGAATATTATCGATGGTAACCAGCTTTTCCTGCAATGCCAGCAAGTCACGCAGAGCTTCGCGAACAAAATCAATGGTGATTGCCCGACCGGTAAAGTTGGCATTAGCTATCACACGGTTCAATGCCCCTTCCAGCTCACGCACATTGGAACGCAGACGCTTGGCAATAAAGAACGCAACCTCACCGGGCAAGCGAATATCATTTTCATCCGCTTTCTTCATCAGGATCGCGACTCGGGTTTCCAGTTCCGGCGGCTCAATAGCAACCGTTAAACCCCAGCCAAAACGCGATTTCAAACGATCTTCGACGCCATTGATCTCTTTTGGATAGCGATCTGAGGTCAAAATGATCTGCTGATTACCTTCCAATAAGGCATTAAAGGTGTGGAAAAACTCTTCCTGGGAACGCTCTTTATTGGCAAAGAACTGAATATCATCGATTAATAATGCATCAACGGAACGATAATAGCGTTTAAATTCTTCTATCGCGTTGTTCTGCAAAGCCTTAACCATGTCCTGTACAAAACGCTCCGAATGCATGTAAACCACTTTGGCATTGGCTTTACGCGCCATGATGCCATTCCCTACTGCATGTAACAGGTGAGTCTTACCCAAACCTGTACCGCCATAGAGGAATAACGGGTTATATGCGCCACCCGGATTATCAGCAACCTGACGTGCCGCAGCACGAGCCAGTTGGTTGGATTTACCTTCAACGAAGTTATCAAATGTGTGCTTCGGGTTCACATTCGAACGGTAAGAATGTTCAGGTTGAGCGGGCGAACTGTCCCAACTCGGGCGTACAGGGGCGCTGCGGGTAACCGGAGCGACAGGTGCACTAACACTGGCGGTTACTGGATGGCTGTGTGTTCTTACCGCCGGTTTACTCCCTACTTCAAAACGCAGTAAAGGAACCTCGGAACCACAAAAGTCATTAAGTAAGCCATTGATATTGTTTAAGTACTTATCACGGACCCAGTCCAGTACAAAACGATTAGGGGCGTAAAGCGCCAGAGTATTGTCACTCAGTTCCGCCTGTAGGGGGCGTATCCACATACTAAATTCTGTGGCAGGTAACTCATCCTGCAATCGGGCAAGACACTGCTGCCAAAGCGAAAGTGACACGGCGGACTCCACTCGAACAAGATCAATAAAAGAAAGAAATCAGGATTTTTTGTAACTCATCGTTTTTGACACACGCCAATATGGCCTGTAGCAAGCCAAAGTGACATGCGAACCGTTTTTCGGTTGTTTTTACGACTAACATCCCCCTGCGATCCCGGAGTAGTGATCCAGAGTAGCGGATGCGATCGGAATGGCGGATCATAGCGCAAAAGGAGCAATAGATCCTCCCCTTCCTCACAGATTAGATCCTTTTTATCCACAGGACATAACTTCTGTTAGGAGTGTAACCCAGTGCACAGCTTTTCGTGTCCCTCATCAGCAATAATCGCAAAATATTTCAGAATATACTGGTATCACCTTCCCCTTTTCTAACAACTGATCCTCATTAATCCACAAAGGATCTCACGGTGATCCTTGCGATTTGTCTGGGAGTCCGTATAATCCTCAGCCCTACGTGTGATGCCTGTGTTCTTGATGGCTTTGGCCAAAAAGAAACCAGCGGTGAACACGGGCAGGCTCTTGGTAAACTCCCGATACAGAAAACTTCTGTGCGGGCGGGCGCAATGTCAATTGACTCAGGACTGTACAATTATTACAATCCCGCTTCTTTATATGTTGCGATTGAGGCGTCGGTGTCTTCACTCCGAGCAGCCAAACGCGTTTACTGAATCAGTAATTATTTTAAGTTTAGGTAGAAATCGCTATGAAACGCACTTTCCAACCGTCCGTATTGAAGCGCAACCGTAGCCACGGTTTCCGTGCTCGTATGGCCACCAAAAATGGTCGTCAAGTTCTGGCTCGCCGTCGTGCGAAAAGCCGTACTCGTCTGACTGTTTCTAAGTAATAAAAGCTAACCATCTCAGTGGTTAAGCTAGCATTTCCTAGGGAGTTACGTTTGTTAACTCCCAGTCATTTCACTTTTGTCTTCCAGCAGCCACAACGGGCTGGCACGCCGCAAATCACCATCCTCGGCCGCCTGAACGAGCTGGGGCATCCCCGCATCGGTCTTACCGTCGCCAAAAAACATGTCAAACGTGCTCACGAACGTAACCGGATAAAGCGCCTCACACGCGAAAGCTTCCGTTTGCATCAGCATACGTTACCGTCTATGGATTTTGTCGTTTTGGTGAAAAAGGGTGTGGCTGACCTCGATAACCGTGCGTTGACGGAAGCTTTGGAAAAATTATGGCGTCGCCACTGTCGCCAGGCTCCCGCATCCTGATCGGGCTAATCAGGGGCTATCAGCTCGTGATTAGTCCGCTGCTGGGGCCGCGTTGTCGTTTCCATCCGACATGCTCTCATTATGGAATTGAGGCATTGCGCCGGTTTGGGATGATAAAAGGCAGTTGGTTAACACTGAAACGCGTATTAAAATGCCACCCTTTGAACCCAGGTGGCGATGATCCCGTGCCGCCGAAACCCGACGATAACAGAGAACACTAACGATGGATTCGCAACGCAATCTTCTACTCATCGCTCTGCTGTTCGTGTCTTTCATGATCTGGCAAGCCTGGCAAGTGGATAACAGTCCACAACCAGCCGCTCAGACCACGCAACAGACTGCGAATACTGCTACCGGTGATAAAGCAAGCCAGGCTGTGCCCGGCAGTGGTCAGGGTCAACTGATTACTGTAAAAACTGATGTGCTGTCTCTGACCATTAATACCCGTGGTGGTGACATCGAGCAGGCTAACCTGCTGGCTTACCCGGATGCTCTGGGTTCAGATAAAACTTTCGAATTACTGGAAACCACTCCAGCTTTCGTCTATCAGGCGCAAAGCGGCCTGACAGGCAAAAGCGGCCCGGATAATCCAGCTAACGGTGAGCGCCCACTGTTTGAAGCGCCTCAAACCAGCTTTGTATTGGCTGACGGTCAGGATGAACTGCGTATTCCATTGACCTTTACCGGCAAAGATGGCTCCGTTTTCACCAAGACTTTTGTGCTAAAACGTAACGATTACGCCATTGGCGTGGATTATCACGTTAAAAACGCCTCTGCTGCCCCGCTGGAGCTGACGCTGTTTGGCCAGTTGAAGCAAAGCATCAATTTGCCTAAACACCGTGATACCGGCAGCAATAACTTTGCGCTGCACACCTATCGTGGCGCGGCTTACTCTTCTGATGACACTAAATATAAAAAATACAGCTTTAGTGATATCGAAGACAAAAATATGGACATCACCACCAAAGGTGGCTGGGTAGCCATGTTGCAACAGTATTTTGCAACCGCCTGGATCCCGGCAGCTAATGAAACCAACACTTTCTACTCTTCTGATTTGGGTAATGGTCTGGCGGCTATCGGCTTTAAAGGTGCGCCAGTTATTATTCAACCGGGTGAGCAGAAACAACTGGGTGCTACCTTATGGGTTGGCCCAGAAATTCAGGACAAAATGGCGGCCATTGCGCCACATCTGGACCTGACTGTTGATTATGGTTGGTTATGGTTTATTTCTCAGCCACTGTTCAAACTGTTGAAATTCATTCACAGCTTTGTCGGTAACTGGGGCTTCTCCATCATCGTGATTACCTTTATCGTGCGCGGTATCATGTACCCGCTGACAAAAGCGCAATACACCTCGATGGCGAAAATGCGTTTGCTACAGCCTAAACTGGCTGCCATGCGTGAGCGTATCGGTGACGATAAGCAGCGTATGAGTCAGGAGATGATGGCGCTGTACAAAGCTGAGAAGGTTAACCCGCTGGGTGGCTGCTTACCGCTGGTCATTCAGATGCCTATCTTCCTGGCGTTGTACTACATGTTGATGAGTTCCGTTGAGTTGCGTCATGCGCCATTCATCCTGTGGATTCATGACCTGTCAGCACAAGACCCGTACTACATTCTGCCGATTCTGATGGGTATCACCATGTACTTCATTCAGAAGATGTCACCAACTACCGTGACGGACCCAATGCAGCAGAAGATAATGACCTTTATGCCAGTTATCTTCACTGTGTTCTTCCTGTGGTTCCCGGCTGGTCTGGTACTGTACTATATCGTCAGTAACCTGGTGACCATCCTGCAACAGCAGTTGATTTATCGTGGTCTGGAAAAACGTGGTTTACATAGCCGCGATAAGAAGAAACAGTCTTAACATGATAGATACCCCAGTCACTGGCATACGTCAGTAACTGGGGAGAGCAGCTAACAAACGCTGCGACTGCAATTAAGAAGGGTATATGAGGCGGTCATAGCTATATGACCGCCTTATTCTTTTAAAGAGAGAAATAACCATGAGCACCACTGATACTATCGTGGCACAAGCAACCCCGCCAGGCCGTGGTGGTGTTGGTATTTTACGTGTTTCAGGTCGTGCTGCCGCAGACGTGGCGCAGGCGGTTTTGGGCAAATTGCCCAAGCCTCGCTATGCCGATTATCTGCCGTTTAAAGATACTGATGGCAGTACATTAGACCAAGGTATCGCTCTCTACTTCCCCGGCCCCAATTCCTTTACTGGCGAGGACGTGCTGGAACTGCAAGGTCACGGTGGTCCGGTTATACTGGATTTACTGTTAAAACGCATTCTGGCGCTGCCAGGGCTGCGCATTGCCCGTCCGGGTGAGTTTTCTGAACGCGCGTTTTTAAATGACAAGCTGGATTTGGCTCAAGCAGAAGCGATTGCCGACCTGATTGATGCCAGCTCGGAGCAAGCCGCCCGCTCAGCAGTAAATTCATTGCAGGGTGCATTTTCAGTTAAAATCCATCAATTGGTGGAAGCACTTACTCACTTGCGAATCTACGTCGAAGCTGCCATTGACTTCCCCGATGAGGAAATTGACTTCCTTTCTGATGGCAAGATTGAAGGCCAGTTGAACGGTGTGATGGCCGATCTTGAGCAGGTGCGCACTGAAGCACGGCAAGGCAGCTTGTTGCGTGAAGGGATGAAAGTGGTCATTGCCGGCCGCCCAAATGCCGGTAAATCAAGCCTGCTCAATGCGTTAGCGGGCCGTGAAGCGGCAATCGTAACCGATATCGCAGGCACAACTCGTGATGTTTTACGGGAACATATTCATATCGATGGGATGCCATTGCATATCATCGATACTGCTGGCTTACGTGAAGCCAGTGACGAAGTTGAGCGCATTGGTATCGAACGGGCGTGGAATGAGATAGAACAAGCAGATCGCGTACTGTTTATGGTTGATGGTACGACGACTGATGCCACCGAACCGGCCGCTATCTGGCCTGAGTTTATGGCCCGCCTACCATCGACTCTGCCCATCACCGTGGTGCGCAATAAAGCGGATGTCACAGGTGAATCGCTGGGGTTAACCGAAGTGAATGGTCACTCACTTATTCGCTTATCGGCCCGTACCGGCGAAGGTATTGATCTGTTGCGTAGCCATCTTAAGCAGAGTATGGGCTTTACCAGTAACACCGAAGGTGGCTTCCTGGCTCGCCGACGCCATTTGCAAGCGTTGGAAACCGCTGCCCAGCATTTGGTGCAAGGCCACGAACAGTTAGTAAGCGCTTACGCCGGTGAGTTACTGGCGGAAGAGCTACGTTTAGCACAACAGTCATTGAGTGAAATTACCGGCGAATTCAGCTCAGATGACTTACTGGGGCGCATTTTCTCCAGTTTTTGTATCGGAAAATGAGTGTGATGTTATAGAGCTGGAGCAGATTATCGCTAATTTTGATAATCTGACTCTATGAGTCCGAACTGTTAGAGTCTCGACCGACGGTAGCTCGAACACTTAACTTTATTCATAAACTGAGGTATCCATGATTATAAAACCACGTGTACGCGGCTTTATCTGTGTGACTGCTCACCCGGCGGGCTGTGAAGCTAACGTCAAAAAGCAAATCGACTATGTCACAGCAGAAGGCCCAATTGCTAACGGCCCAAAACGAGTATTAGTGATTGGTGCGTCAACTGGATACGGGCTGGCAGCTCGAATCACAGCAGCATTTGGTTGTGGTGCCGATACGCTGGGTATTTTCTTTGAACGCCCAGGAGAAGAAGGTAAACCGGCGACCTCCGGCTGGTACAACAGCGCAGCTTTCCACAAGTTTGCTGAGCAGAAAGGTCTGTATGCGAAAAGCATCAATGGCGATGCTTTCTCCGATGAGATCAAACGACTGACCATCGAGGCTATTAAGCAAGATCTGGGTCAGGTTGATCAGGTTATCTATAGCCTGGCCTCGCCGCGCCGCACTCATCCAAAAACCGGCGAAGTGTTTAACTCCACACTGAAGCCAATCGGCCATGAAGTTAAATTCCGTGGCCTGGATACCGATAAAGAAGTTATCAAAGAAGTTGTGCTACAACCCGCAACCCAAACCGAGATAGACAACACGGTAGCAGTGATGGGGGGCGAAGACTGGCAGATGTGGATTGATGCGCTACTGGAAGCTGGCGTGCTGGCTGAAGGGGCACAAACTACCGCCTTTACTTACCTGGGTGAAAAAATCACTCATGATATCTATTGGAACGGTTCTATTGGCGCAGCCAAAAAGGATCTGGACCAAAAAGTTCTGACTATCCGCAATAGCTTGGCTGCCCATGGTGGCGGTGATGCCCGGGTATCCGTGTTGAAAGCGGTAGTGACTCAGGCAAGCTCCGCTATCCCAATGATGCCACTGTATTTGTCATTACTATTCAAGGTGATGAAAGAAAAAGGCACTCATGAAGGCTGCATCGAGCAAGTTTATTCGCTGTATAAAGACAGCTTGTGTGGTGAGGCACCGCATCTGGACGCCGATGGCCGTTTACGTGCTGACTACAAAGAACTGGCACCAGCAATTCAAAACCAGGTACAAGCATTGTGGGATCAAGTCACCAATGACAATATCTACCAATTGACTGACTTTACCGGTTATAAGACTGAGTTCTTAAACCTGTTTGGGTTTGCCGTCGACGGTGTGGATTATGACGCTGACGTAAATCCTGATGTAAAAATCCCTAATCTGATTCAGGGCTAAACTCCGGTTATAGCGATAGAACCCGCTGCGCAATTTGTACGCAGCGGGTTGATAATCCGCCTTTCGTTCCAATCGCCTAATAAAAAACACTAAATCCATTATCTCTATAATAGATAAGCTAAGATCATTTTCTTCGTTTACGCTTCATCCCCGCAATGTTTGAATGATTTCATTCTTAGTTATCCCGCTTTTAGCTAAAAGAATAACCGGCAACATAATAAATAAAGCCTCTGGTAGAGACTAAATTAACACTATTCCACAGGGAAATTATGATGAGAATGCGTTCACTAACGATACCTTTATTTAGTTTAATTATTGTTACTTCACTAAATGCCCATAGTGAAGAAAATAAAGTTATCAAATTGGGATTTAATCCTGGCCCTTATAAAGAACAATTTGAAAAAGGTGTAGCCCCTTATCTGATCAACAAAGGCTATCGCATCGAATATAAAGATTTTAATGATGGTATCCAGGTTAATAATGCCGTTAGCACTGGCGAGATTGATGGCAATATCATGCAACACCCTATTTATCTGCAAGCGATAAATGAGCGTCTGCGGATTGATAATACCGGTATTGTTCAGGTCCCAACGCCACCGATGGGACTGTATTCTGATAAATATCAGCAAAGCCAAAAAGACCAAAAACCCAAAGAAGGTGCTTTGATTTCAGTCCCTAACCAGCCCTCAAATGAGTACCGCGCAGCACTGTTGTTGCAATCTATCGGCTGGATAAAGCTAAAGGAAAAAATTGATCCAGCGACCTTCTCGCAAAAAGACATAACAGAAAATCCGTACCATCTGGTGATCAAAGAGATGGATAATGCCCAGCAAGTCAGAGCATTACCCGATGTCGACTTTGGTGCTATTCAGGGTAATTTTGCTGTATCTAACGGTATAAAACTCAGCTCAGCACTGCAACTTGAAAAACCAACCACACAGTTTGTGAATGTGGTAACTGTCGCCGGTAAAAATAAAGATGCAGAATTTGCCAAGGATATTATTGCGGGATACCACTCGGCGGAGTTCAAAAAATACATTCTGGGAAATGAGAAATATACCGGTTATATGCTGCCTGATTATCTTAAGTAATGGAATAATCTGATGATTGAACTTCAGCATATTTCTAAAACCTTTGAACGTAAAGGTGTAAAGCTACAAGCACTTAATAATGTTAGTTTAACCATCGAAGATGGCGATATATTTGGCATTATCGGTTATAGCGGTGCAGGGAAAAGCACCTTATTACGAATGGTAAACTCATTGGAAAGTCCAACATCCGGTGATGTGATTATTGATGGTAATAATCTACATGATTTTAGTCATGAGCAACTCAGGCTACTTAAAAAAAACATCGGAATGATATTCCAGAATTTTAACTTACTGGAGTCAAAAACTGTTTTTAAGAATGTCGCTATGCCGCTCATCTTATTAGGTAAAAATAAAAAATTCATTCAGGAGCGCGTCGCTGAATTGCTGGATTTTGTTGGGTTAGGTGATAAGAGCCATAGTTTTCCTAATGAATTATCGGGGGGGCAGAAGCAGCGGGTAGGTATTGCTCGTGCGCTGGCAACCAATCCATCAATTCTGCTGTGTGATGAGGCCACATCGTCACTGGATCCACAAACCACCGCCCAGATTTTATTATTACTGAAGAAAATTAATCAGCAATACAATATTACAGTGTTGCTGATTACCCATGAAATGTCCGTCATTCAAAAAATCTGTAATAAGGTCGCGGTTATGGAAAACGGCCAAATAATTGAGCAGGGTTCGGTATTAACGGTTTTTGGCCACCCCACTCACCCCACAACCCTTAATTTCGTCCGCACCGTAATCAAGGATAGCCTGCCCGATAGTGTGAGAAAACTGTTAGATAGCAGTCATGCTGGCCGCCAATTTCGTTTAGCCTTTATGGGGGCGATTGCGACGCAACCGGTGATAAATCAACTTATCAGGCAATATGATGTGGGCGTGAATATTCTATTTGCCAACATGTCGGAGATACAAGACACCACATTGGGTCATATGGTGCTGCTGTTAAGCGGTGACAACAACCTCATTGATAGTGCCGTCACGCACCTGGCTGGAACAGGAATTGATATACAGGAAATACATTAATGATCGAAACCGCAATTACGTTGGACCAATTTGTCCAGGCGCTACACGACACACTGGTTATGGTCAGTATTTCATTGGTGATCGGTTCTCTTATTGGTATCCCACTGGGAATCTTATTGGTGGTAACCCGGCCCGGAGGGCTAATTAACAATCGCACTTTTTATAATATTCTTAACCCGGTGATTAATATCATCCGATCACTGCCCTTTATTATTTTGATGGTAGCGATTATCCCACTCACCCGCTTAATCGTGAATACCACTATCGGAACACCAGGGGCCATCGTGCCATTGATTATTTTTATCGCACCTTATATTGGCCGATTAGTAGAAAATTCATTATTAGATGTTAACCCCGGAATTCTCGAGGCAGCAAAATCGATGGGTGCCACGCCCCTTCAGGCGATTTGGTATTTTCTATTACCCGAAGCACTGTCATCTTTGATATTGGCACTGACCACAGCCACCATTGGCTTGATTGGTGCTACCGCCATGGCAGGTACTGTCGGCGGCGGTGGGATTGGTGATCTGGCTATAACCTATGGCTATCAGCGCTTTGATACGTTCGTCACTGTGACCACGGCCATTGTATTGATTATCACCGTGCAGTTAATCCAATCACTGGGAAATTTATTTGCCAGTAAAATTCGCCGTGAGTGATAAATAATCCCCCCTTTCAGCTAGACAGAGGGGATTCAGATAACTAACAAGTCAAATGAAGGGGAAACGTGCCGTTGGGGTCGCTCTTAGTTTCAAATACAAGTGCGTAAGCCACCGAGGCGCCCTTAGGTACGGTCACCCCTTTACACTCCATTGATTAAACCTTAAAGCCGCTAATCACACTCTCCAACTGTAAAGTTTGATCCTGCATCGCCTGGGCCGCAGCAGCAACTTGTTGCACTAGCGCCGCATTTTGCTGGGTTGAATTATCCAACTGATTGATTGCCAGATTAACCTGTTCGATACCCAAACTTTGTTCCTGACTGGATGACATGATTTCATTCATTAATGCCGCCACATTGGACACCCCGCTCATTAAATCATCCATAGTGGTGCCCGCGTCAGCCACCAAGCCAGTACCAATGGCAATATCAGCCACCGAGTCCTCGATCAGTTTTTTAATCTCACGAGCAGATGTCGCTGAACGCTGCGCCAGATTACGCACTTCTGATGCCACCACCGCAAAACCACGGCCTTGTTCACCCGCTCTTGCTGCTTCTACCGCCGCATTAAGTGCCAATATATTGGTTTGGAAGGCGATACTGTCAATCACACTAATGATATCGACTATTTTCTTCGATGAATGATTGATTGAACCCATGGTATCCACCACCTGTTTCACCACCTTGCCACCTTTCACCGCAACAGTAGAAGCATCTCTCGCCAATTGGTTGGCGTGACTGGCGTTATCCGCATTTTGTTTCACCGTGCTGGTAAGTTCATCCATTGAGGCTGCGGTTTGTTCAATTGAACTGGCCTGATCTTCAGTACGGGCGGATAAATCCAGATTACCGCTAGCTATCTGGCGCGATGCTGAGGCAATAGCCAGGCTACTTTCACCGACTTGCCGCATCATTTGCTGTAAATAGTCGATAAAATTGTTGAAACTTTGGTTAATTGCATTGAATTCCGGGCTATTACTTTCCGGTAAGCGCTGAGTCAAATCAGCCCCTCCCGCCGATAATGCAGTGATATTCTCTTTCAAAGCCGCTAAGCGTTTCATAAAGACGCGGATAGAAAACACCAGTAACAAAAGCAATAACAGCATAATTGGAATCTGTACTAACCCCAGATGCAACAGGATGGCATGGCTCTGTTTCACCAATAAACTGGTTGGTAAGTCAGTAACCAAATACCATGGGCTATTGGCGATCGGGCGAATAAACAGGGTGTGAGAGGTTCCGTCGACATCAAATTCACTCTCCAGTGCTTTTTGATCTTTTAACTGCGGCAGTAACCGCTGGGTTTCAGCCGCCATCGGCGAGTTGGCCGCAAAGTCAGACAGATTTTTTAATTCGGCTTTGCCATCCGCCAGAGCACTGCTGCCGACAATCTTGCCATCAGCTTCGACAATCAGAATAGTGCCATTCACTTTCTGTTCCATTTCTTTAACCAAACGGTTAAAGAAACCTAAGGTAACGTCAATGGTTGAAACACCGTATGCCTCATCACCTTTATAAATTGCCATCGCGCAGTTGGTTCTTGGCTGTGGGCTGGCATCATCCTGGTAGGCCTTAGCCCACGCGCAGAAGCCTTTAGGCGCATTTAAGCCATCTTTGTACCATGGTTGCTCAAAATAATTTTGTGATTCTGGCGAATTCCAATGGGTGTTGACCGTTAACTTATTTTCTCCATTACGGGCAAAGAAAGTGCTGAACTTAGTCACCCCTTGCTCACGTTTATTAGGTAATGGCCAAATGCCACCACCAAACACATTACTGTCGCCGTACTGATCCACCAGCCCCGGTAATAGTTGATCAATGCTATTGCTGTCCATAATGGCAACAGCCTGTGTAATGCTGCGGGCTTGCGCTTCCACTTTGTTCATTTGCGCCGTGATTGCCGTCGCAATTTGGTCAACGCTATTACCAACAATGGTACTTTCAGATTGTTTGAGTTGTGGTGTCACAAAAAGCTGAATAACCACCACGGTGATTATCAGTAATAAAATAAAAAACGCACTGACGAGTAAAGTAAAGCGGGCTTGAGTGGTTTTTAGCATTATCGTGTCGCTCAATTAAGAGAGCTGGATAGCTCCAGATCTATTAACGGCATTTTGCGCACAGACTTGATGACTGATAAAAACGATTTTTCCGTTCCTCTCCTGCGGTCACAGTTTCAGCGTAATAATTCCCCCCCCTAACACAAATTTAAGTGATGTTTAAATGTCGTCATACGCGAGATAGTCATTGTTTTATCGCATAAGTTTGGCCTACTCTGGTAACAAATAGCCAATAGATTTCAAAATGCAGGTGAGAGGCCAACACACCTGCAATAAGAAAGATGACGGGTATAAAGCCTCATCCATTTACTGAACGGGAGTATGTCATGCCACAGCAATCCCTTAAAATTGTTACCCTACTGGGTAGCCTGCGTAATGGTTCTTACAATGCGATGGTAGCCCGCGCACTGCCTAAATTAGCCCCTTCAGGCGTCACCATTGAAGCACTGCCTTCTATTCGTGATATTCCGCTTTATGATGCTGATGTTCAGCAGGAAGACGGCTTCCCGGCTACAGTTCAAGCTATTGCTGAGCAGATTCGTCAAGCTGATGGGGTTATCATCGTCACACCGGAATATAACTATTCGGTGCCAGGTGGATTGAAGAATGCGATCGACTGGTTGTCTCGCTTGCCAAACCAACCACTGGCAGGCAAGCCAGTTGCTATTCAAACCAGCTCAATGGGGCCGGTGGGTGGAGCACGTTGCCAGTATCACTTACGTCAGATCCTGGTTTTCCTTGATGCGATGGTGATGAATAAGCCTGAATTTATGGGTGGCGTGATTCAAAGCAAAGTGGATGAGCAAGCCAAGGCGTTGATTGATCAAGGAACGTTGGATTTCCTTACCAGCCAACTGGCAGCCTTTGTGACCTATATTGATCGTGTCCGCGTAAAATAACCCATGATTCAAAACCCCCACTGGCCGCTGGTGATTGGGGGTTACTCTCTTGACCCACACATGTTGGATGCTGCTAAATGGCCGTTAAAATCACTGTCTGGCTTATCCTGACCCTGATATCCACTCTCTGGCTGGGTTGGTATGGCTTAAATGAGCAGCAAGCTGAGCGTGAGGCCGAATTTCGTATTACCCACCGTGAATTGAGCCAGCAATTGGCCCAGCAACAGGCTATTTTGTTTCTGACTCTTGAACCGAACCAACTGTCGCAACTACAGCGCCATTTCCCGCAATTAGTCGCAATTAGCCAAACTAAAGCCGACAAATCAAAAGCAGGCCAGTTAACGCTGCAAGTTCACGGCGGTGATTATCAGCTATCGAACTCATACAATGGCAGTGGCTTGCAGATTAATGGGTTAAAACTGTTGCAGGTAGTGGGTTTACCGGAAAATTTCGACAGCGTGACATTACGCTATCAGCAACATCCGTTAGCGGTGCTGGGCAAGCCAAATCCAGACAGCTTTTGGCAATGGCAAAAACCATTGGGAGAGGGCGCTCAATCCTTTGCGTTAACTGGCTATGCAACTCCTCTTTGGCGTGACCTGCCTTGGTTAACTGCCCTCCTGCTTTCACTCATATGGGGAGCTACCCTCTATGGTTGGCACCGTTGGCAGCAGTTGGCGCAATACCGCAATCGCGCCGAACAACGGGCTAAATTTGCTGATCAAGCCAGACTCAATGCCATGGGGGAAATTGCCACAGGTATCGCCCATGAGTTGAACCAGCCACTCACTGCCACCCTGACGTATAACCAAACCGCTCTGCGGTTATTACCCGCGCAGGACGACAAAATCACCCCACTGCTACGGGCGTCGGTTGAGCAAATCAAACGGATTTCGGCGCTACTGGAGCGGCTACGCACATTACTCAGCCGTGGGCAGGTGAATTTACAACCGGTGGTGGTAGCGGATATCTGGTTACGCGTGAATGCTTTATTAAGTAATGAGATAGCCGCCAGCAAAGTAACGGTTGTGAATAGTATTCCAGCGAATTTACCGCCACTCTCGGCCGATCCTTTATGGCTGGAGCAAATTCTGCATAATTTACTCAGTAATGCTATCCATGCCGTACAACATACTGCGACCCCGTTAATTTATTTCACTACCCGCCTGCAACCACAGCAATGGCTAATTCAGATAGAAGATAATGGGCCGGGGCTAAGCCACCAGCAGTTAGACCACCTGTTCACACCTTTTTATACCACTCGCGAGAGTGGCCTGGGATTAGGGCTAACCCTGTGTGAGACATTGGTACAGCGAATGGGAGGTGACATAAAAGCCGCAAACAGTGAACATGGCGGGGCTTGTTTTATCCTAACCTTTCCCCTGATTGGCGAGAATACGCATGACAAAACACATTTATCTGATTGATGACGATGACGGTGTTCGCGCCGCGCTAACCGCATTACTCGCCACCCTGGGCTGGGAAGTAAAAGCATTCAGTGACGGCCAGTATTTCCTCGATACATTGGCAATAACCCAGCCAAGTTGCGTACTGCTGGATATCAGAATGCCGGGTAAGAGTGGGATGGCAGTATTAGAAGCCATTCAATGCCGTGATAGCACTCTTCCGGTCATCATAATGACTGGGCACGGTAATATTGAATTGTGCCGCCGGGCATTTAAAGGTGGAGCGCTGGAGTTTTTGACCAAACCTATCGACGCCGATGTACTGATCGAGGCGGTCGGCATGGCACTGGAGCAACATGAGCAAGCGCTGGCAGTGAAAAAGCAGCAAGTGAGCTATCAACAGTTACTTAGCCAACTCTCACCCCGCGAGCGGGAAGTCGCCGCGTTGATTATCCAAGGGGAAACCAGCAAGCAAATCGCCCATATGTTGTCACTTTCACCGCGAACCGTTGAAGCGCACCGCGCGAATATATTCGCCAAGCTGGAGGTCAACTCGCTGGCATCACTTATTCATCACTATCACTTATCCTCCCAATAATCCCCAAGGCAATTGGCGTTACAGGTAGGCTGCCAATATACTCTAAATAATTCGAGTTGCAGGAAGGCGGCAATTGAGCGAATCCCCTGGAGCTTACTCAAGTAAGTGACTGGGGTGAACGAATGCAGCCAACGCACATGCGGCTTGAAGTATGACGAGTATAGGTAGAAGTACGGAGTAAAACGGGTAGTTAGCCGAATGTTTTTTCACCACTTATCGCCGTAACATAGCGGCACAGTGATTAAATCACTTCGCTAACAATAAGGATTTTATATGATCAAGCCTATTGCCCTGACCTCCGCCTTATTCATTGGCCTGATAGCTCAAGCCTCTGCTGCGGGTCTGAACACTGAACGTAATATCTCTCAGGCGCTGGCCACCGATTTGGCCAGCCGCACCCTCGCTGTTTGCCAGGCGGATGGTTACAACGTGGCGGTAACCGTCGTTGATCGCGCGGGCATCATCAAAACCGTGTTACGTGCTGATAATGCCGGCCCGCACACCGTTAAAGCCAGCGAGCAAAAAGCCTTTACGGCACTATCGACTAAAACCCCAAGCGGGCAAGTGATGGAAAACAGCCAAAAGACACCTGCGGCCAATAACCTGAAAGACATTCCAGGGTTCTTGCTGTTAGGGGGTGGCGTACCAGTGAAAGCAGGGGACGAGGTGGTCGGTGCAGTGGGTGTTGCCGGAGCACCCGGCGGGCATTTGGACGCACAATGTGCGACAAAGGCACTGGAGCAAATCAGCGCTCAGTTAAAAGCATAAGATTATAACGACAACGCCCCCACCCTCGGTGTCGAAAGGGGGGCGTTTTTATGATCGGCTATCAGTGATCAACAAAGGCAATTTTCAGCACAAACAGCAGCGCAACAACCACTACGCATGGGCTGATTTCACGCCAACGACCCGTACCCAGCTTCATCAGGCAATAAGAGATAAAGCCCAGCGCGATCCCTTCAGTGATAGAGAAACTAAACGGCATCATCACCGCGGTAACAAACGCAGGAACGGCTTCAGTCAAATCATCCCACTTCACCCGTGACAGGCTAGATGTCATTAGCACGCCAACATAAATCAACGCACCGGCAGCGGCATAAGCAGGCACCATACCGGCCAGGGGTGACACAAACATCACCAGCAGGAACAAGATACCAACCACAACGGCCGTTAAACCAGTACGACCCCCGACAGACACCCCTGAGGAGCTTTCAATATACGCGGTCACCGATGAGGTACCGATAAAAGCACCGGCTACCGAGCTGATGCTATCCACGTACAGCGCTTGCTTCATGCGCGGGAACTTGCCTTTATGGTCGGTTAAGCCCGCTTTATCCGTGACGCCGATTAATGTGCCGGATGAATCGAACAGGTTAACCAGCATGAAGGAGAAAATGATCCCCGCCATACTTATATTCAGCGCTCCGGCTAAATCCACCTGCCCGACCACAGAAGTCACACTGGGCGGCATGGAGAAAATGCCAGAGTAATGCACATCACCCAGCGCCCAGCCAATCAGCGTGGTGACCACAATCGACACCAGCACCGCAGCATGAATATTGCGAGAGGCCAGAACCGCAATAATAAAGAAGCCCAGCGCACCTAACAGCACACTGTGAGAAGTCAAATTACCTACCGCGACTAAGGTATCCGGGTTTGCCACCACGATACCGGCATTTTTCAGCCCCATCATGGCAATAAACAGGCCAATACCACTGGTAATCCCCACCCGTAGGCTCAGTGGGATGTTAGCAATCATCCAATACCGGATGCGGAAAATGGTCAGCAAAAGGAAACCGATTGCGCCCCAGAAAATAGCACCCATGCCGACTTGCCATGAAATACCCATCGCGCCAACCACCACAAAAGCGAAGAAAGCGTTAAGCCCCATCGCCGGAGCCAGTGCTACCGGTAAGTTAGCCAATAAGCCCATAAAGATGCTACCAAAGGCGGCAATCAGGCAGGTTGTCACGAAAACAGCCCGCACATCCATACCCGCAACCCCTAAAATCTGTGGGTTTACGAACACGATATAGACCATGGTCAAAAAGGTAGTGATACCGGCAATCAGCTCAGTACGTGCCGTGGTACCGTGCTGTTTCAGTTTAAATACACGTTCGAGCAGCCCCTGCTCAGTATCAAGGTTTGGTTTACTCATTCGAAGAGTTCCACAGAAGGGAGTGATAGTCGGGGGATATCCTATAACAAAAAACTATTGTTTAGAGCGGGATCACACTCTTTTTTGGCTATTTTTTATCTTCACTGTTGCGCAACAACGCCTTCATTATGACTACATATTATTCAACCCGTTGTATTTTATTAACTTGTCATTAGTTTTTCTGCTAGTAGGGTCAATAAACATCGCATTCTTACTCAGGATGATTAAAGTGAAGTGAACGTAGATCTGCACAATTTAAGGATAAGTAGAGTGAATAACATTGAATGCGTCATGTTCGATTGCGATGGCACCTTGGTTGACAGTGAAGTCCTGTGTTGTCGTGCATACGTCGTGATGTTTGCCCATTACGGTATCCACCTGTCGCTGGAAGAGGTGATTAAGCGTTTTAAAGGGGTAAAACTGAATGAAATAGTCGCGCTGGTGAGTAAAGAAAACGGTCTGGATGAATCAATAGCAACGCTGGAAAAACTCTACCGCGCTGAGGTTGCACGCCTGTTTGATGCCGAATTACAGCCTATTGCTGGGGCAAAAGCGCTATTGGAGCAAATCACCCTGCCCGTCTGCGTGGTCTCCAACGGGCCAGTGAGCAAAATGCAGCACTCCCTTGGCCTGACTGGCCTGCTGTCTTTCTTTGATACACGCCTCTATAGCGGTTACGACATTCAGCGTTGGAAGCCTGATCCCGCGCTGATTTATCACGCGGCAAAAGAGATGCAGGTGGCCGCCGAGCACTGCATTTTGGTGGAGGACTCCGCGGCCGGCACCCACGCTGGGATTGCCGCAGGGATACCGGTATTTTACTACTGCGCCGATCCACACAACCAGCCGATACACCACCCGCTAGTCACCATGTTTGATGATATGCAGCAACTGCCTGACTTGTGGCGCGAAAGAGGCTGGCAGATTACTCATCATTAGTGTGCCGACGGCGCTGGTTTATGACTCAACCAGCGCCATGAACGTTTAATGGCACTTTGTTTCTTAATCGCATGCTGTGGGCTAAAACGGCGGTTAAGGCCATTTGCCAATAAATCCAAAGCCAGGCATAAAACGAAGTAGACCAACGCGACAAACAGAAACACTTCCATGGGATAAACCATGCTGCGGTTATTGACCTGAGTTGCCAGAAAAGTCAGTTCATTCACCCCAACTATATAAGCCAGCGATGTGTCCTTAATCAATGAAATCCATTGATTAATAAATGATGGCACCATCATGCGCAATGCTTGCGGCAAGACCACAAACCATAAAACCTGCCAGCGGTTAAAACCTAGCGACAGCCCAGCCTGCCACTGCCCTGCACCAATCGCCACAATCCCCGCTTTTACTGCGTGCGCCAGATAGGCGGAAGCAATCAATGCCAGTGCACACACCACCGTGGTGATTTCGGGGATATCCACACCAAATACAATTGGCAGCAGGAAGTAGGTCCAAAAAATCAGCATTATCACCGGGATGGCGCGGAAAAAGCCCAAAAAAGCCGCCAATATGCCCGCCCAAACACCACGAGACATTGCCAGCAATACCCCCAGCACGGTCCCTAAGATTGCGGAGGCCACTCCAGCCATGATACTGATCAGCAGGGTTAATGCCGCCCCACCCAGAGGGCCATCGGGGAAAGTACCCCACAGTAGATAAGTCCAGTTATCAGCAATAATTGTAAAATCCATCTCAATGCCCCCTGATGGTGGTTCGCTGTTGACGCCACATGCCCCAGGCTTCAATCAACGCGATAATGGCGATATACAATACTGTTGCCACACCAAAGGCTTGAAATGTCCGCAATGTTTCGGTTTCAACCTGACGAGAAGCATAGGAAAGCTCAGCCACCCCGATAGCCATCGCTAAAGAGGAGTTTTTAATAATATTCATGTACTGGCCCAGCAATGGCGGCATGGCAATTTTCAACGCCTGCGGCAACACCACATGGCGCATCGATTGCCAGCCCGTTAACCCCAGCGCATGTGCCGCGTATTTTTGCCCTTTAGCGACACCGCTGATCCCAGAACGTAATTCTTCAGCAATAAACGCCGTGGAATAGAGGGTTAGCCCGATAAACCCGGCTAAAAATTCAAAAGAAGGCCAACTTAACGTGAGTCCGATAAAGGTGATTTCATGGGGTGTATTGAGCCATGGAACCCAGGAAGCAGGCAGAAACTGACTGGCAGCAAAATACCAAAAGAACAGTTGGATCAGCAGCGGCGTATTGCGAAATAGCGTGCTGTAGCCAACAGCAAACCACCGCAGCGCTTTGAGTTCGCTATCTCTGGCGGCAGCGAGCAAAAAGCCTAATAACGTGGCAGCAACCACCGTGCAGGCAGAAATCCACAACGTAAGCAGAAACCCCTGCCACAGCCAGTTAAGATATTGCGGGGCCAACAACCAATCAGTGAGATGATGTAGATTCATAGGTCTTGATACCCATATCGCGCTAAAAGCATCTCAATAGCTATTATTAGCTGTGCTGTAAAATCCATCTTACCTATCCCCCATGGTGTTAATCACTAACGGATTACAATGCAAGCAGCCCCACATCGTGACAATGCAGGGCTTTAATGTTCTCACTTCAAGGACGAAGGATTTATTAGGCTTTAGGTTGCTGATCCAGTGGCGCAAACTTAAACTCACCGCGCGGCTGGGCTGCATTGGTTGCTGGGCCAAACCAACGATCATAAATCTTCGCCGCTTCGCCATCTTTTTCCAATTTCACCAGTGTTTCGTTAATACTTGCCGTTAAGCGCTCTTCACCCTTAGGAATACCAACCCCTTGGTACTCTTTGGTAATACTGAACGGTGAGATCTCAAAATCAGCTTTTTGTGCCGCCGGTAAGTTACCGAGCAGGCCGACAAGTTTCGCATCATCCTGGGTGATAGCTTGAACGTTACCATTACGCAAAGCAGTAAATGCCAGCGGTGTATCATCGTAAGAAATCACTTTTGCGGTTGGATAATGCTCCCGCAGGGTAATTTCCTGAACCGTACCTTTATCCGCACCAATACGTAATTTGCCGATATCTTCAGGTGTCTTTAGCACCCCTTTATGCGCGATAAATTTCTGACCCGTAGCGAAATAGGGCAGGCTGAAGTTAACTTCCTTAGCGCGCTCATCAGTAATAGTGAAGTTTGCCGCAATCAGATCAACTTTCTTCGATGTCAGTAATGGAATACGGTTGGCCGGGTTAGTGGCGCGTAGTTCTACTTTTACACCGAGATCTTTCGCGATAGCATTCGCCACGTCCACGTCATATCCCACCAGCTTTTTAGTCTGTGGATCGATATAACCAAATGGAGGGTTACTATCAAAAACAGCAATCCGCACCACACCTGCTTGCTTGATATCATCCAGTTTATCAGCGTGGGCTGTGCCAGACAGCGTCGCCAGACCAGCTAACAGCGTTAATGCCAGTGCGCTTTTTTTTGTGGACAGAGATTGCTTCATTGAAAGCTCCTAAGGTGATTGAGATGTTGCGATGTGGATAAGCTATCAATTCGGCGTTAGGTCAGGAAATAATATAAAACGATATATTTATAACTAATTAATCTCAGTCAATTAGTCTGATTATATTGGCAAAGAAAGTGGGATCGGTGGCAAAGGAAAATGAGGAAAATAGGGAGCCTTAGCGTGCGTCCCAAAGCCTGTTTCTGAAGTTGTAGGTTGAAAAATGCTGTGTATTCAGCAAATAAAAAAACAATCGATGAAAAAACATTCAAAAAAGTGAGCAAGTAACACGATCGTAGCCCTAAAATTTGGCTCAATCGTGTTATTAGCATGTATTAGAAAAAAGTGAACTGGCAGAATTATTTGCTACTGGAACTAGCATCAGATCGGACTTCTTCTGTATTAGCCTTTTCCTGAGGCACTATTACAGCAGGTTTTACTTTACCCTTGCTTTGGCTGTCAGATTCCTCTGTTATCTCAGACTGGCCGATAAAGACGCCACCTTTCTTGATTGAGAAATTACTGCCTTTCACAATGCCGTTTAAACGACCATTTTCCAGAATTTCCAGATGATCAGAAACACAGATCCCTTCAATCCGTCCATCCACCGTAATGTGTGGTGCGGTTAAATTCCCCTCAATCTTGCCACTGCGCATCAGCCTTATGGTGCCATCACTAACGATAATATCGCCAACCACTACACCATAAATTTGAATGTCGCCATCAAGCCTAACATCACCTGTTAATTGCGTACCTGCGGCGATAACGGTATTTGTTTTAGTTGTATCTGGTGACAAATCAGTTAATGGTGAATGGGCCTTATGGGGAATATTCGTCACAGGAAACACCTCATTAT
>NZ_JAZGQE010000360.1:0-1575 GCF_048593885.1 Yersinia sp. 1252 StPb PI
ATGAGTAATTTATTTTTTTATTTGAGTAATTTGGCTCAGTAAAAACGCGGATAACTATGTTAAATTGGGTGAAATTTATTCTTTGAGGGGTGAGATATGGATAGCGAACAAGAGTTTTTCGAGCAGCAGCATCCGGAAGTGGCGCAAGTTATCGGTACTGCTGTGATGCAGCTACTAACAGAGAGTGGGGAAGTGTCGAAGGAATCGATAGCTGAGATGATAGAGGTGCTATATCAGGAGGAACAGGTAACTTTAGCCGTCGAGTTAGCTATTGATATTCTGAGATTACCGCCAGAAGGCTGATTACAGGCACAAAAAACCCGGCCGCGGGGCCGGGTCATTATATTAGCTTGATAGATTGAAGTTAACCATTCCTTTTGCCTGAACCTCATCATAATCAATGTATCGAGTTGCTTTGACTATGGCTGAAACGAAGTGCATTTTTTCGACTTCGTTTGGATCAAGCGTTATTGGCTTGTGCTCGTTATTTATGCTGGAAAATTGGTAGCTGCCATCTCTTGTTTTTGTCATTACCTTGATCATATTGTGACCATCTAACGTCCTAACAAAAACCTCATCTCCTGAGTGAATGTGGGTATTAGGCTCAATAACAACAAACTCACCAGATTGAATTCTTGGGTGCATGCTGTCGCCTTTTACCTTCAGTCCGTAGGCATCCTTGTCTGAGCTGTATATTTGAAGCCAGCCAGCACGGATCTCCACCATATCAATCATTCCATCAACTCCCAAGATAGCTTCGCCCACAACAGGAACGGAGCCTAACCGTACTTTTCCAACAAATTCAATTTCATCTGGGGTAGTTGTAGTGCTTCCTGCAATTCCGTCAAGCGTTCCGCGCGGCAACTGAAGCGACTCTTCGATCATGCTCACGGACTTCTCACCAATATTTCTTTTATTTTTCTTTCCTGCAGGGTAAAGCATCCGAGAAATCACTGATTCAGCAATTCCAACCTTGTCAGAAAGCGCCTTTTGAGAGCCGTGCATATCCACAAGCTCTTGTAGCTTTAAGCGCCTACGTTCGTATATGTCAAAACCGTCATCACTTTTCATACAGATATTTTACTTAGTATTACTTTAAGGTAAATAACTTTGGAGTATTGCAAGTTCTATACTTGCGGGTATACTTGAGCTAATTATCACGCAAGGAACTCGTATGGAAACTCTACGAAATTATCTAAATGCCTTGTCGATATCCATGCAGCGTGATTTCGCAGCAAATTGCGGAACATCTGTTGAATATCTTCGTAAGGCAATAAGTACAAAACAAAAACTAGGCGCGGCTCTATCTGTGCAAATTGAAGTTAATTCAAATTGCCAAGTTCTTCGAAAAGATTTGCACCCAGATGACTGGTTCAAAATTTGGCCCGAATTAGCAGCAGCCGCATAAGCACTACCGCTCATTAAATCCTCTGCGCTGAAAAGCGCCCATCAAAACTAAATCCCCAGACCATCGGGGAGGAACAACAACATTCAAATCACAAGGGAAGAGTACGCAATGGAACGTGCACAGAAACGCACTAACGCAATTGAATTGGAAGTACAGGTTATGAATGG
>NZ_JAZGQE010000361.1:0-1573 GCF_048593885.1 Yersinia sp. 1252 StPb PI
TTTTGCCCCCATGCCTTCTTGAGTTTAATGATAAACAGCTCAACCTCAGAATCAGTATGTTTGGAAACCCACCGATCAAACAATGAAAATATTACTAAATGCGGGAGGTTTTTCTTATAAATATCAACACTTTTTTCCGTGATTTTAATTTTTTCAAAATATGATAACAGCCATCGATAATCAGAATCATAATGCGAGCTATATCTGTCAGATGGAAACCAAAAGGGATTTTTGAATTTGCTTTGAATTCTTTCCCATACTTGCTTTCGTTCATTAAGTAATAATTGAATATGTTGTTTATTTGATGCTGCACATAGCCTATCAATTAACCTTAAAGCAGCTTCGTGAATAATCCGTTCTTCATTTTCCTTAAAAACGCCAACCGGCAGCACAACGTCAAAGAAATTAACCTCTTTGTTATAAAGCATCCGATATTCAAAATGAAGCATATCGAAAACATAAGATAACGCTCTAGGGTTGTTAAACCACGCAAGCTCACCTTCAGGTATCAATGTATCTTTTGCCTGGATTTTAAAAAACTCCAGTTGTTTCTCAGGTAAATTGTTTGTCAAACCTCCTTTATCATTGACTAAATTAAGTAAGTTCCCCTCGACTGAATCACCATTCATAACTTTACTAATTAATATATCCAAATCATTCTCTGATAAGGGAACGCTCTTTCCAACCAGATATAAAACCATTAATGAAAGCCGCTTCTCATACATGCAAGGTATAATTTTTACCNTCAAAATAACCATTCACTCTACGTAGACATTAACGTAGTTTCTTGCGTAGATATTCTCGTGTCAATATCTTAATGTAAACTCTGTCTAGGCGGTCTATTTTTGCAAGTAAGGAGGCATTTTTTAGCATGTAATCCGATGCTCAGCTAAAGATTAATGTAACAAAACAGGCGACATAAGGAGGTAAAGAAACCACTGATTATTTTTATACCATTGCTTCCGTCACACTCATGTATTATCAGATGATAGCAATTTCTTTAATCTATTGAGAGGAATGCAACTTGCTGCTTAAAATATAATTTTATGGTACTGGAACACTCAGAATTTTTATTTAATACCAACAGACTTAAATCCCACCATTTATTGAAAAACCAGACTATTAAACTTCTCCACTGTTACTACCTGAAAATACTGACACCCATCAATTACTGGCACTCAAGATGGTCCGTAGAATTTTGTGACTATCGAATCATAACTGATGACCTATTTTGTATAAAAACAACTAACCTCTAACTTTCCAGCATGTAAAGAAAGAAACCCTCTCTAACCTTAAATTATTTCACACAATGGGTAATTTTTTAAAAAAACTCATGAAATTACCTTTGCCTTTCAATTTTATTTTATTGATAAAACACCCACCACTAATTTCATCCACTCCGAAACCCAGCATTATCTTACCGACACCTACAATACAATTTAATTATCATAAAAAAATAACAAAAAAACGTCCCTAATAAAATTAAAAAATCAACATCATGGTGAACTCCTCCATGAAGCCCAAGGATTAAATCATTCAGTACCCTTCGTTAATCTCCACATCTAAGCTATAG
>NZ_JAZGQE010000362.1:0-1524 GCF_048593885.1 Yersinia sp. 1252 StPb PI
CTATTTATTAACTTCAATTCTGCTGTTTATGATGTTTTTAGACTGATATTTTATGTTTTCTGCATTCCTTTTTTTCTTGTAAGTGGGTCTTAATGGTTTTTAAGGAGTGTGCTAAGCTCGGACTATCAAAACTTTAGGTGGTTAATTATGGTCTTTGTCATTCTTTGGTTTGCTATTGCAGGATTAAGTGAGTACTTAGTCTGGGGATCTCCACTCTTGGCGGTGTCTCTGGCCTTGCTTTTTGTGGTGCTCGGTGGGTACTGGGTTTACAGCGTCAGAAAAATTCAAGTAAGTGATATACCTTCTGATGAAGCCAGATCTAAATCTATCAGTAATTTGAATCTCACCTTCTCTGTGGCGCTGTTGGCTATTCATGCACTTGTTTTATTACTATTGCGCTGATAATGGTATGGTTTTCGTTAACTATGCCATTGGTTCCAGGCAGCTATAAGTATCCAGGCAGCGATGGCCCAGCATAAAACAGCCGCGGTCAATGCGAGTGGTAGGCGTAAATAGTCAATTAAAAAATAAAGCGATATCAAATAGATAAAGTAGGGAATGATAGCCCATAAACCGAATATAATTGTTACGCGCAGTGCTTCAATATTGCGCTCATGGCCGACAATATAGTGTGCGATGAGGGCGAAAGTAGGGAATAACGGGATTAAACCAGCAATATAGTAATTGCGCGTCTTCGATAATAGCCCAATCAATACCACAACTATGGCGCCGATCAGTGCTTTAAGTAACAGTCCCATCGCTATCCCGAAAAATTTAAAAAAGCTGCCAATAGAATATACTTCAATGAAAAACAAAGAAATTCCTATATATGGCAGCGGAGCAAAATAAGACTCTCTATCTTGATAAGCTATTGACGATAGCCGTTCTTGATTTGTGCCAGAGTATTGGTGAAAACTTCAGCTTGAGCAGTGTCTTCGATACCGGCAATGGAACGTTCGATATTTAAGATTACTTTCCCAGCATCGGCTTGGCCGATCGCTTTTAGCAATAGAGTCAATGTTGCTTTCAAACATGCAACTTCATTCGCTAAAGTTTCTGGGTCAGCAGAAGTGGTAAAGTCTGGATTACTCATTTTTTTTCCTGAAGTGATAGCTTACCTGTGAACAAAGTGATGTGGGTTAACCCAGTATCGCAGTGAACATTCGCGGCATTATTAAACAGTTATAGCATTATATCATAAACTGATGGTCAGCTTTGATAACATGTGCTTAATCTTTAGTTCGTGGCACAAAATGTGGTCGAAGGTGGGCAGGGGATAGGTATGTCTGGATGATGCTTCCTCTGACGATGTAAGTATTATCTTAATTAAGTGAGTTTTGTTCATAAAAATCATATCATTTCTGAATGCGTAATTTTGTGTCAAAAAGCACTCATTTTGAGCGTGAATAAGAGATAAACAATAAATAAACAAAACTAAGAATAATTCCTATGCCGCAAAATTAGAACGGAAATAGCTGATCCTGTGTGGTATCAATATGTTGTGCTTTTTCAGGTAAAAATAAG
>NZ_JAZGQE010000363.1:0-1495 GCF_048593885.1 Yersinia sp. 1252 StPb PI
GATTAAATATTAAGAATATAGAGTTGCTACCCACCACTCCTTATGTGAGAGAGTTATATAATCAGTCTAATATCTATGTAATGACTTCTCGGTTCGAAGGATTCCCTATGGTTTTGCTTGAAGCTAAAGCAAGTGGACTACCGATAATAGCTTATGATTGCGATACAGGCCCTTCAGAACTAATCACTGACCATGAGGATGGATTTATTATACCCTTTGATGATAGTGATAAATTCGTAAAGCAACTTCTAATACTCATTAATAATGAAGAATTAAGAGAAACCATGTCAATTAAATCATTAGAGAATGCAGAACAGTATAGAATAGAGTCTACGATCGGAAGTAAATGGAAAAACTTGATCGAAATGTTAATGAGTGAAAATAGAGTTTAGAATTTAATTACAATTGGATAAGAAGATACCAGTGAATTTATTATACATTATTACAGGGTTAGGTTTGGGGGGGGCTGAAAAACAGACGGTCTTGCTCGCGAATAAGATGCTTTCGGCTGGCCATAATGTCATGATCATATCGCTGACAGGTGAGACGGTAGTAAGGCCTGAAGAGGGTATCCACCTGAGAGAGTTAAATTTAGATAAGAGCATTTTTAATCTATGTAATGGATTCTTCAAAGCTAGACAAATAATAAAGAAATTTAAACCTGATGTCATTCATAGTCATATGTTTCATGCCAACATATTCTCCCGGATACTTCGACTATTCACCAAAATTCCAGTTTTAATATGTACTGCACATAATACTAATGAAGGTAGTACGCTGAGAATGTTAGCGTATAGATATACTGACCGTCTCGCTTCGCTATCCACTAATGTTAGCCAGGATGCTGTTGATTCTTTTGTTAGCAAACGGGCTTCTACTGCCAATAGAATGATTGTGGTAACAAATGGGATTGATACCTCTCAATTTGATTTTTCGGTAAGTGATAGACAAACGAAAAGAGCTGAGTTAGCCATATCAGATGAGACACCAATGCTATTGAGTGTTGGAAGGTTAATGGAAGCAAAAGATTACCCAAACTTACTGAATGCATACTCTTTACTTCTCAAAAATTATAGCTATAAAAGTATTCCACGACTATTCATTGTGGGAACGGGTCATCTTGATACTTATCTTAAAAAAATGGCCAGTGAACTTGCTATTGAGCAGTACGTTACCTTTCTTGGACGCAGGGATGACATCCGGCAATTAATGTGTGCTACCGATATTTTCGTGTTGTCTTCCGAATGGGAAGGATTTCCGCTGGTTATTACTGAAGCGATGGCATGTAAGAAGTTAATTGTTGCTACAGACTCTGGTGGTATTAAGGAGGCTCTAGGTGAATGTGGAGCTGTTGTCCCAGTTAAAGATCCTGACGCTTTGTCTAATGCTATATATAAAATGATAAATTTATCTGATGACGATAAAATATCGTTAGGCGAAAAAGTTAGAGCGCGTATCGTAAAAACAAACTCTATTGATAAAATAGTTGACCAAA